>NZ_JADBUB010000076.1:0-29408 GCF_020245865.1 Microcystis sp. M169S2 | reverse complement strand
GGCCAAAGCGCGGGTAATTTTGCGCGTGACAAAAGTTTCTCCCCGCCGGGGGGATTCATGGTTAAATAAAATGCCGTTACAGGCAAATAAGTCGTAGGATTCCCGATAGTTGATTGTTTGCCAGTGACCGTAAACTTTCGCACAAGCGTAGGGACTGCGGGGATAAAATGGCGTGGTTTCTTTTTGGGGCACTTCCATGACTTTCCCGAACATTTCCGAGGAACCTGCTTGATAGAAACGCACTTCGATACCGGTTCTTTTTTGGTAATCCCGAATTGCTTCTAGTAGTCTTAAAACTCCCACACCCACAGCATCAACGGTGTATTCTGGAGCATCAAAACTAACTCGCACGTGGGATTGGGCCCCTAAATTATATACTTCTACCGGTTGCACTTGTTCGAGAATACGCCGCAGGGTCGTCCCATCGGTGAGGTCGCCATAATGAAGAAATAATTTAGCATCCGGCTGGTGGGGGTCAACGTAGATATGATCGATGCGATCGGTGTTAAAAGTTGAAGTACGACGGATGATACCGTGGACTTCGTAACCTTTTTCTAATAATAATTCGCTCAGATAGGAACCATCTTGGCCGGTGATGCCGGTAATTAGGGCGCGTTTAGCTTCAGTCATCAGTAATTTACCTAATCGGAAAGAATAAAGACCATATAAAGAGTCTGACTGCTTATAGCACACTTTAGTCACTGGGGACAAGTTTGGCGATAGTTATCGGGACAGTCACGGCAAAATCCCCTAAACCTGAATTCAGGTGTGGCAGTCCCCTTAACCCTCAATCCTTCCCTGTCTGTGGGAACCTCATCCTGAAAGTATCTTTGGGGTTGCCCCAATCTTGTCCAGAAAACTCTTGCAACAAATAGCACAAATCTGTTATTATGGTTTGTCTGTGTCCCGATCAACCATACCAGTATTGAGAACAAGAAACGACTGTGGCTAATACAAAGTCTGCACTCAAACGAGTCCAAATCTCCGAAAGAAATCGTCTACGCAACAAAGCGTACAAGTCAGCCGTAAGAACCCTGATCAAAAAATGTCTTGTCGCTGTCTCGGCCTACGGAGCCAACCCCAGCCCAGAAGGGTTAGAAAGCGCCCAACAAGCTCTATCGGAAGCTTACAGTAAAATCGATAAAGCCGTCAAGCGCAACGTCTTGCACCGGAACAACGGTGCTAGAAAAAAAGCCGGTTTAGCCAAAGCTTTGCAAAAAGTTAGCCAAGCTTCCTAAGAAACAGGTAAGCTGTAATCAGGACAGACGCAACAAGCGATCGGGGGTCGATGCAATTAATAGATACGCACGTTCATCTGAACTTTGACGTTTTGCAAGCCGACTTGCCCGCTATCTCCGAACGTTGGCGAAGTGTGGGAGTCGTTCATCTGGTTCACTCCTGTGTCGAACCAGAGGAATTTGCAGCGATTAAAGCCATTGCTGATCAATTTGAGGAAATTTCCTTCGCCGTCGGTTTACATCCCCTAGATGCCCAAAAATGGCGAGATAATAGTGCCGATCAGATCGAATCCCTAGCCCGATCTGATCGGCGCGTCGTGGCGATCGGGGAAATGGGGTTAGACTTCTATAAAGCGGATAACCAAGAGCAGCAAAAACGGGTGTTTTGGACGCAATTGGAAATCGCCCATCGTCTCGATAAACCCGTGATTATCCATTGTCGAGATGCGGCTAAGGAAATGCGGGAGGAAATCAGTGCCTTTCGGCAACAAGTGGGCAAAATTCGCGGCGTGATGCACTGCTGGACTGGCAACCCCGAAGAAACTCAATGGTTTTTAGATTTGGGTTTTTACATCAGCTTTAGCGGCATTGTCACCTTCAAAAACAGTAAAACCGTGCAAGCTGCCGCCCAAATTGTCCCCAGCGATCGCCTACTGATCGAAACCGATTGCCCCTTTCTCTCCCCCAATCCCCACCGCGGTAAACCCTGTGAACCCTCTTTCGTCTTCCATGTGGCCGAAACCGTCGCCCGTCTGCGCGGCTATCCGGTCGAAACCCTAGCCGAACAAACCACCCACAACGCCCGCAACTTATTTCAACTCCCCAGTTAAAAAACATAGTTTATTAGACAGGAGACAGGAGTCAGTATTCAGGAGACGGCTTTTCTCCCCAATACCCCATCACCCAACTCCTCACCGCTCACTGATATCCGACCGTCGCTATCGTGTCATCAGCCCTTGTAACCATTATGAACAATCTTACCTTTAACCTCTTACCCGACCTCATCGAAATCCAACACTCCAGTTTTCGGTGGTTTTTGGAAGAAGGACTAATCGAGGAACTGAACAGCTTTTCCCCCATCAGCGACTATACAGGTAAATTAGAACTACATTTCCTCGGCCAGGACTACAGACTCAAAGAACCGAAATACAACGTCGATGAGGCCAAACGACGCGATAGCAGCTATTCCGTTCAAATGTACGTTCCCACCCGTTTAATCAACAAAGAAACGGGAGAAAACATCGAACAGGAAGTCTTTATCGGCGATTTACCCCTGATGACCGAACGGGGAACCTTTATCATTAACGGGGCCGAACGAGTCATCGTCAATCAGATCGTCCGTTCCCCCGGCGTTTACTACAAAGCCGAAATCGACAAAAACGGTCGCCGCACCTATTCTGCTTCCCTGATTCCCAACCGAGGAGCTTGGTTAAAATTTGAAACCGACAAAAACGGCTTAGTTTGGGTCAGAATCGACAAAACCCGCAAATTATCCGCCCAAGTTCTCCTGAAAGCGATCGGATTGAGCGATAACGAAATCTTTGACTCCCTACGCCATCCCGAATTTTACCAAAAAACCCTCGACAAAGAAGGCAATCCCAGCGAAGAAGAATCCCTCCTCGACCTCTACCGCAAACTACGCCCCGGAGAACCTCCCACCGTCACTGGCGGACAACAACTGCTCGAATCGCGCTTTTTTGACAATAAACGCTACGATCTCGGGCGCGTTGGTCGTTATAAACTCAACAAAAAACTACGCCTCAACGTCCCCGATAACCAGCGCGTTCTCACTACCACCGACATCTTAGCGGCGATCGACTACCTAATTAACCTCGAATTTGACATCGGCAACACCGACGACATCGACCACCTCGGTAACCGTCGCGTCCGTTCCGTGGGTGAACTGCTACAAAACCAAGTGCGAGTAGGTTTAAACCGCTTAGAAAGAATCATTCGGGAACGGATGACCGTCAGCGAATCCCAAAACCTCACCCCCGCTTCCCTAGTCAACCCGAAACCCCTAGTAGCGGCGATTAAAGAATTCTTTGGTTCCTCGCAACTCTCCCAGTTCATGGATCAAACCAACCCCCTAGCGGAATTGACCCATAAACGCCGCATTTCCGCCCTTGGCCCCGGCGGTCTCACCCGGGAACGGGCCGGTTTTGCCGTGCGCGACATTCACCCCTCCCACCACGGTCGCATTTGTCCCGTGGAAACCCCAGAAGGTCCCAACGCCGGTTTAATCGGGTCCCTGGCCACCTACGCTCGCGTCAACGACTACGGTTTTATTGAAACCCCCTGTTATGTGGTGGAAAATGGCCGAGTCCGCTACGATCTCCCCGTTAAATACCTCACCGCTGACGAAGAAGACGATCTGCGGGTAGCACCGGGAGACGTGGCCACCGATGAAAATGGTTATATCCTCGGCGAAACTATCCCCGTGCGCTATCGGCAGGAATTCTCCACCACTTCCCCCGAACAAGTGGACTACGTTTGTGTTTCCCCCGTCCAAATTGTCTCGGTGGCCACTTCCCTGATTCCCTTCCTTGAACACGACGACGCTAACCGCGCCCTGATGGGGTCTAATATGCAACGACAAGCGGTTCCCCTGCTGCGTCCCGAACGTCCCCTTGTGGGTACCGGATTGGAAGCACAGGCCGCTCGCGACTCCGGCATGGTCATCGTTTCGCGTACCAATGGGGTCGTTTCCTACGTCGATGCTAACCGGATTCGCATCAAAGTGGCGGATGAAGACAAAGAGATTTTTGGCAAGAGCGAGATCGAGTACGAAATTCAGAAATATCAACGCTCTAACCAAGATACCTGCCTAAATCAGCGTCCTTTAGTCTATCAAGGGGAACAGGTGGTTCCAGGGCAGATCCTCGCCGATGGTTCCGCCACCGAAGGAGGAGAAATCGCCCTCGGCCAGAATATCCTCGTCGCCTATATGCCCTGGGAAGGCTATAACTACGAAGACGCGATTTTAATCAGTGAAAGACTGGTGGCACAAGATGTCTATACCAGTATCCACATTGAAAAATACGAAATCGAAGCCCGTCAAACTAAACTTGGGCCAGAGGAAATCACCAGGGAAATTCCCAACGTCGGTGAAGATGCCCTGCGAAACCTCGATGAACGCGGTATTATTCGCATCGGCGCTTGGGTAGAGGCCAGCGATATCCTCGTGGGGAAAGTCACCCCGAAAGGCGAATCGGATCAACCACCCGAAGAAAAACTACTGCGGGCAATTTTCGGCGAAAAGGCCCGGGATGTACGGGATAACTCCCTGCGCGTCCCCAACGGCGAGAAAGGCCGGGTAGTGGATGTGCGGGTATTTACCCGCGAACAGGGGGACGAATTACCCCCCGGGGCAAATATGGTAGTACGGGTTTACGTTGCCCAAAAACGCAAAATCCAAGTGGGCGATAAAATGGCGGGTCGTCACGGCAATAAAGGGATTATTTCTCGGATTCTGCCCCTGGAAGATATGCCCTACCTCCCCGATGGTCGCCCGGTCGATATCGTTCTTAATCCCCTAGGGGTTCCCAGTCGCATGAACGTCGGTCAGGTGTTTGAATGTTTACTGGGTTGGGCTGGCGAAAATCTGGGCGTGCGCTTTAAGATTACTCCTTTTGACGAAATGTACGGGGAAGAAGCCAGCCGTTTAACCGTTCACGGATTGCTAGAAAATGCCTCGAAAAAACCCAATCGCGATTGGGTGTTCAAGGAAGAACACGCCGGCAAAGTCACCGTCTATGACGGTCGCACTGGCGAACCCTTTGACCGTCCCGTTACCGTCGGTATGGCCTATATGTTAAAACTGGTTCACCTGGTTGATGATAAAATTCACGCCCGTTCTACCGGTCCCTACTCTTTAGTTACTCAGCAACCCTTGGGCGGTAAAGCTCAACAGGGGGGCCAGCGCTTCGGAGAAATGGAAGTCTGGGCCCTGGAGGCCTACGGGGCAGCCTATACCTTGCAGGAATTGCTAACGGTGAAATCCGACGATATGCAAGGACGGAATGAGGCTTTAAATGCGATCGTAAAAGGCAAGCCGATTCCCCGCCCGGGTACGCCAGAATCCTTTAAGGTTTTGATGCGAGAATTGCAATCCCTCGGCCTCGATATCGCCGTTCACAAGGTGGAAAATGCCCCCGATGGTACTTCCCGCGATGTGGAGGTGGATCTGATGGTCGATGTCGGCCGTCGCGCGCCCTCTCGCCCCACCTACGAATCCTTAACCACAGAAGACCTTGAGGAAGAAGAATCGGAAGTGTAATTTCAGTTATCAGTTATCAGTGAGAAGTCAGGAGTCAGGAGTCAGTAGTCAGGAGACAGGAGAGAATTTTCAAGGAAAAAGCCAAAAAAAGGACAGTAAAGTAAAAATTTGCCTATTCCCCGTTCCCTATTCCCTGTTTCCTGTTCCCTTTTCTAACTGATAGCTGAATGCTGATGGCTGATAGCTAATAGCTGTTTACTTGTTACCCGGATCGAGATGTTTTATAACCAAACTGTTGACAAAGGAAAACTGAAAAAACTGATCGCTTGGGCCTATCAAAACTACGGTTCGGCGCGCTGTTCACAAATGGCCGATGAATTGAAAAACCTCGGTTTTCGTTTCGCTACCAAAGCAGGGGTTTCCATTAGTGTGGATGATTTAACCGTACCGCCGGCTAAACGACAAATGATCGAAAGTGCCGAACAGGAAATCCGGCAAACCGAACAGCGTTATGTGCGCGGGGAAATCACCGAAGTGGAACGCTTCCAAAAAGTAATTGACACTTGGAATAGTACATCTGAATCGCTTAAAGATGAAGTAATTCGCAACTTCCAAGTTACCGATCCCCTCAACTCCGTCTATATGATGGCTTTCTCTGGAGCGCGGGGTAATATGAGCCAAGTGCGTCAGTTAGTGGGAATGCGGGGATTAATGGCTAATCCCCAGGGAGAAATTATTGACCTCCCGATTAAGACTAACTTCCGGGAAGGATTGACCGTTACCGAATACGTTATTTCCTCCTACGGGGCCCGCAAAGGTTTAGTTGATACAGCCCTACGGACGGCAGATTCCGGTTATCTCACCCGTCGTCTCGTCGATGTGTCCCAAGATGTCATCGTCCGCGAGGCCGATTGTGGCACCAATCGTTACATCGAATTAACTGCTATGACTGATGGCGATCGCGTGTTAATTCCCTTAAGCGATCGCCTATTAGGTCGTTCCCTGGCCGAAGATGTGGTGGTCAAGGGAGAAGTGATCGCCACCCGCAACCAGATTATCGATGATGAAACGGCGGAAAAACTGGGCAAACTGGTCGATAAAATCAAGGTCCGCAGCCCCTTAACCTGTGAAGCAGCCCGCTCGGTTTGCCAAACCTGTTACGGTTGGAGTCTCGCCCACGGTCATCCAGTGGATATGGGGGAAGCAGTGGGAATTATTGCCGCCCAATCGATCGGGGAACCGGGGACTCAGTTAACTATGCGTACCTTCCACACTGGGGGCGTATTTACCGGAGAAGTGGCCCGGCAAGTGCGGAGTCCCTTCGAGGGAACCGTGCGTTTTCTGCCGGGGTTAAGTATCCGTAACGTGCGAACTCGCCACGGGGATGAACGGGATCAGGTGGAGGCCCCGGGGGAAATTAAATTAACACCCAAGGATAAAACTAAAGAAACCGTAACCTACTCTTTGACTCCTGGATCGCTGCTATTCGTCACCGATGGGGCAGCGGTAAGCGAGGAACAGTTACTAGCGGAAATAACCTCCGATAAAGTCCAAAAATCGACAGAAAAAGCCACAAAAGACGTAACCAGTGACTTAGCTGGTGAGGTGCTATTCTCCCAATTAGTGCCAGAAGAAAAAACCGATCGCCAAGGCAACACCACCCGCATCGCCCAACGGGGGGGATTACTATGGATTCTCTCCGGAGAAGTGTATAACTTGCCCCCAGGGGCTGAACCCGTGGTCAGTAACGGCGATCAAGTACAAGTGGGAGATGTTTTAGCGGAAACTAAGTTAGTATCCACTAACGGCGGTTTGGTGCGTTTAGCCCCCAATAGCCGGGAAATCGATATCGTCACCGCTTCCGTGTCTTTGGATCAGGCCGAAGTAAAAGTAGAAAGTAGTGCCGGTCGGGAACAGTTTATTATTCATACGGGAGATGGTCAAAGCTTCCTACTGAAAACCACTCCGGGGACAAAAGTACAGAATCATGCCATTGTCGCCGAGTTAATCGATGATCGCTATCAAACCCACACCGGCGGCATGATTAAGTATGTCGATATCGAAGTCGCCAAAGGCAGCCGTAAACAGGGTTATGAAATCACCAAAGGCGGAACGATCCTCTGGATTCCCGAAGAAACCCACGAAGTCAATAAAGATATTTCCCTCTTACAGGTGGAAGATGGGCAGTATGTGGAAGCGGGGGAAGAAGTGGTTAAAGACATCTTCTGCAACTCTAGCGGTGTGGTGGAAGTGATCCAGAAAAATGACATCCTCCGGGAGATTATTGTCAAACCGGGGCTGTTATTTATGGATCTCGAACCAGAATCCTCCGGAATCGCCCAAGAACAGTTAATTTACCCAGGGACACAGTTGACTCCCGAAGTGACGATCGAGGAGTTACGGCAAGCGGAATGGGTGGAAACTAACGAGGGTTTGGGATTACTGCTGCGACCAGTACAGGAGTTCACAGTAGAAGACCAATCCACTTCTCCCACCCAAGGTTCCGCTAACCAAGAGGGAGGACGACATATCGAACTGCGATCGGTGCAGCGCATTTTCTTTAAAGACGGGGAAAGAGTTAAATCCGTCGAGGGTTGTCAACTGATCAGCACCCAATTAGTCCTAGAAATTTCTAGCGAAGAACCGGAATCGGTCTCCCATCTGACGGCCGATATCGAGTTAGAACCGATCGAGGACAGGGATTGTCAGCGTTTACAGTTAGTTATTCTCGAATCCCTGGTGCTGCGTCGAGATAGTGATAATGATCCTTTAGGGGGTAATATTCAGACTCGCGTTCTCGTCCAAGATGGCGATGAAATTCCACCGGGGGCAGTGGTGGCCCGGACGGAGATTCAGTGCAAGGAAGTTGGAGAAATTCGCGGGATTCGCAAGGGAAGCGAAGCGGTACGCCGTCTTTTAATTGTCAGTGACCGTGACGAGTTTATTCTCCCGCTCCCCTTCGACGTAGCTCAGGGCAAGGCTGTTGCTCCCACCGTCAAAGCTGGGGATCTGGTAATCGCCGAAGCTGAGATCGCTGCCGGAGTTTTAGCCCCCAATTCCGGTCAAGTGCTGGCCATTGACCAAACCACCACCGGCTATGAAATCCGTCTGCGTAAGGCCCGACCCTACCGAGTATCGGCGGGGGCCATTTTGCACATCGATGAGGGGGATTTAGTCCAACGGGGCGATAATTTGGTGCTGTTGGTGTTTGAGCGCTCGAAAACTGGGGATATCATTCAAGGTTTACCGAGAATCGAAGAACTGCTCGAAGCACGCAAACCAAAAGAGGCTTGTGTACTAGCACGCAAACCGGGAGTTTGTCAAGTGGAGTACCAAGATTCTGAGATCGTCGATATTAAGGTGGTCGAGGATGACGGCACGATCAGTGAATATCCGCTTTTAGGCAGTCAAAACCCCCTGGTGAGCGATAATCAGCGTATCGATGTGGGTCAGGCGTTAACCGATGGTCAGGCTAATCCCCACGAGATTTTAGAGGTGTTCTTTAATTATTATGTGGATAGCTTGGGCAGTTACGAAGCGGCCTTAAAAGCCTTGGAAAAAACCCAGATGTTCCTCGTTGATCAGGTACAGTCGGTTTACCAATCCCAGGGGATCGATATTGCTGATAAACACATTGAAGTGATCGTGCGTCAGATGACTTCTAAGGTGCGGATCGATGACGGTGGCGATACCAGTATGTTGCCCGGGGAATTGTTGGAACTGCGACAGGTGGAGACGGTAAACGAAGCCATGTCAATCACCGGTGGGGCGGCGGCTAAATATACGCCTGTATTACTGGGGATCACCAAAGCTTCCCTGAATACCGATAGCTTTATCAGTGCCGCCTCCTTCCAAGAAACCACCCGCGTCCTCACGGAAGCGGCGATCGAAGGCAAGTCCGACTGGTTACGCGGTCTCAAGGAGAACGTGATTATCGGTCGTCTGATTCCAGCAGGTACTGGCTTCAATGCCCACGAAAACATGGCGGGGATCAGTGATTACACCCCCCCAGAGGAGGAATATAACTACAACAACAATCGTGGTTATTACGCTGCCCCCGGCGGTATCGGTTTCCCCCCTCGTCCCGGTTTCGGCGATAGTAGTGAGGATAGCGATATGATTCTTGACGATCAGACCGCTCGCGCCTACGCTGAGGGTGATGTGGTCGATTTAGAGGATGATGAAATGGCTTTCCTATCTTCCCGCGGCAGCAGTCGCTTTAGTCGCCAACCCATCAGCGACAGCTGGTCAGAAGTCGATGAGGAAGGGGGAGAGGAGGATTTCGAGGAGGATTACGAAGAAGAATAATCGTCTGTGGAGATATTACAAGGAGCAGTGGGAGACCCGGGGAAGCAAGGGCAATTTTTCTGGAGAAAAACCCCGATTATTCCCCAAAAATCCCCTGCTTCTCTCCCCAAACTCCCTAATTTTCTGGCTAATTCACCCCGACATTTGAGATAAAAGAAGGCAGCCTCTCTTGTCCACTGGAAAGGAGACAAAGTTAAGATTTTAAGAATTTTCTCTCAAGTCGGGATGACAGGATTTGAACCTGCGGCATCCTGCTCCCAAAGCAGGCGCGCTACCAAGCTGCGCTACATCCCGAAATAAACTCCTTTTTTAGTATAGCCTAAGAGCCGCATTATTAATCGGGATACCAAAACATCCCTTTGATACCTTCGGGATCTAGAACAAAACCGAGACGACGATAGAAATCCACCACCTGCGGATCGGCGAAAAGAGTTATATTACTGATATCCTCACCCCGCAACTTCCTGATCATAAATTTCATCATTGCTTTACCAAAACCCTTACTTTGATAGTGAGGATGAACAACCACATCCCAGACCGTGGCATTAAAAGCGTGATCGGAAGTGGCACGAGCAAAACCCACTAAACGACGGCGATTACCTCGCACTTCCCACATCGACACCACTAAAAAACTACATTCGATCGCTTTTTTAACTTTGCGTAAAGGACGACGGGCCCAACCCACCGAGTCACAAAGTTCTTCTAACTCATATAGATCTAGCTCTCGATCGGTACTAAAAAACACTCGCGTCTGTCCGAGGTCATTCTGGGCAACCTCTACCAAGTCTCCCGAATAGTCAGGTGATGCAGTGACTTCGGAACTATTAAACAATCTTTTCCAAAAAACCATGCCAGGGGGCTACTGCCTCAATATTATCATTTTAGCCTAGTATATTTTATTTTCTCCTATCTAAGAACAATCGGGCAACCGGAGTCCAAATGTGATTGGGCGAGTACGGAGAGGGTGGGATTTGAACCCACGAACCATTGCTGATTACTCGATTTCAAGTCGAGCGCGATCGACCACTCTGCCACCTCTCCAAGGCAGCTAGACCTATATATTATCATTAGATCTCTTGCATAAATCAAAAATTTTTCCGCAAATGTAGGGAAAAGGGTTGCATATTATAGAGTTAAGGGTTAAAGATTAAAATTTCCCCTTTCCCCCTTCCCCGACTTCTGCAAGAGGGGGAGCATCTCACCTTTGTAACCCCTAAATCAAGTTTTATGTCAAGCTATTTTGAAAGCCTTGCTAGAAACCAGTTTTAGGGATAAGTATAATTACTCACTTGCATAAATGAGATGCTCCCTGCAAGAGTGCAAGAGGTCTATTCTAGTACATTAGAAGTGTGATTAGGGGTTTCTGAGCAGGATTTGGGGCGGAGGCCGATAGGCCAGACTACTTCGCCTCACCACCCCCGCCGGGATGACTGACTTATTCCTTTAATTTCTGTAATTTTCGGCTTTCACGGGGGAAAACTCAAATTAGAATAGGGAGGAGTGCTTTGAAATTGCTGTTTTGACGTATGGTCACCTCAATAAAATTTAGAAGCTCCTAGAGTTTATAGTTTAGTTTTAAACCTTTCTGTGAGGAAAATGTATTTATTATGAGTTCAATTATTGAAATCGGCGACCAAAAAATTGACGAGTCAGAGGTATTGCCTCTTTTGGCAAAATATGGTATGTTACCCCAGTTAATCCGGGAAGTAATTATCGAGCAAGCGATCGCCAATATCACCTGCAATCCCGAAGAAAGAAACGCGGCCTACTCCCGTTTCTATCAAAATAATCAAATTGCCAACGATGAGCAAATGAAATCTTGGTTACAACAAAACGGGATGGATTCCGAGCAACTAGAATATCTAATTCTGCGGGACATTAAATTAGAAAAATTCAAACAGGAGACTTGGGATAACAAAGTAGAATCCTACTTCTTGCAAGTCAAAAATCAATTGGATAAAGTGGTTTATTCCCTGATTCGGACAAAAAATATCGGCATTGCCCAAGAACTATTTTTCCGGATACAGGATCGAGAAAATAGCTTCGCTGAACTAGCCAAAAAATACTCCCAAGGATCAGAAGCGGAAACTGGAGGACTAATCGGACCGGTGGAACTGAGTGCTCCCCATCCCCAGATTGGGCAAATTCTCAAGGCAAGTAAACCGGGGCAACTGTGGCCACCGACGCAAGTGGGAGAATGGGTCGTGATTGTCCGGTTAGAAAAATATTTATCCTGTGAACTGGATCCTCCCACCCGTCAACGCTTACGCAATGATTTATTCCAACAATGGTTAACGGCTCAAATGCAAACAGTGAAATTTATCTCCGAATCAACCCCAGTCAATGGCGAGCAGCTATCACTTATATAGCATCCTTGCAACACTGCGTAAACCCAGTCTTTTCCCCTAATTATTTGCCAACTTAGTCAATTTTCGCCTAGCTAATGAGTTATACCACCTTAAATTTTACCGCCTTTCTGGAGACTGTACAGCCCTTTGATCGCCTGCCCGTCGAGGTTAGACGTTCCCTCGGTCAGAAATTACAACCCTTTCGCTATGAGATGGGCAATGCCATACTCAAGTGCGATCGCTTACCCTCCCACCTCGTCCTTCTCTACGAGGGAGAGGCCAGACTTTTGGGTTATGATGCTAGGGTAAACAATCCGTTGCCGGTCACTTTGGCTAAATTGCAGCCCGGGGATTTATTCGGGTGGCTCAGTCTCCTGCGCGGTACCCCCTGTGAAACGGTGATCGCTTCTTCGGAAGTCACGATCTGTTTAACCTTAAAAGAAGAAGATTTTTGGTCTTTAATCAATAATTACCCAGAATTTAAGCAATATTTCTTTGAACAAACCTCGATCGCTGAAGTTTATGCTGTCCTAGGCTCCTATCTTAATCAACAGGCCTGGGGTGGGGGAGACCTCAAAGAAATTGCACAAGCCCTTTTAAACAAAGCTTGTGTGTCCTACAACCAGATTAACGATGATTATCTCTGGTTAGTCAGCGAAAATACCGATAATTATCCTATCGGCACAGTTATCACCCAGAACAATCCGACTAACACGCGCTTATTAGGTCTTTCCTCCGACCAGTTAGACAAGTTCTTGACAGTTGAAACCGAAGCGGCTGCGGAAACAGAAACGGATGATATCTGGGAAACCCAAGTCATTAAGGGAAATAAACCCACCCAGGTATTAGATATCCCCCAAGGAAGAATAAGCGACATCACCAGCGATATCGACGTTGAAAAAACTGTCGAGAAAAACCGGAAATCCTATCCCTTTTTCGGGGGAAAAACGGAACTAGAGGCGGTGAGTGCCTGTTTTCAGATGCTCTGCAAATATTTTAATATCCCCTTTCGCAAGGACGTGATCCAACGCATCCTAGGAGATCAACTGCAAAGAACCGGCAGCCTTTCCCTGCCTCTGTGTGGGGCTGTGGCCGAGGTAGTGGGACTCCATAGCCAATTAGTACCCCTAAATGCTTCTTCCTTGCCCAATATCAACCCTCCTGCCCTAATTCGCTGGCAAGACACCATCGTTATCCTCTACGAAATTAATCAACGGGAAACCACGATCGCTGTTCCCCAAAGGGGGATAATTAAACGCAAAACCAGCGAATTTCTGGAATTTTGGGACGAAAAAGGGGAAGTAATTCTGCTCAAACCCACCAAACACACCCAGCAACAGCGTTTTGGCCTATCATGGTTTTGGCCTTCTGTCAAGAAACATAAACGAGTCTTAATAGAAGTTTTTATTGCTTCTTTCTTCGTGCAGTTATTTGCCCTGGCCAATCCCTTGATGATTCAGGTGATCATCGATAAAGTGATCGTGCAGAATAGCCCGGAAACTCTGAACACCCTCGGGGTTTTCCTCTTGGTAATTGCCGTTTTTGAGGGAATTTTAACCTTTTTGAGAACATCCCTGTTTGTCGATACCACTAACCGCATCGACATGACCCTTGGTTCAGAAATTATCGATCACCTGCTGCGCTTACCCCTGAAATACTTTGAACGGCGGCCAGTGGGGGAAATTTCGACAAGAATCAACGAATTAGAGAATATTCGGCAATTTTTAACGGGGACAGCCCTAACGGTGGTGTTAGATGCCATTTTCTCGGTTATCTACATCGTGGTTATGTTGATCTATAGCCCGATTCTAACCGTTTGGGCCCTGGGAGTCGTGCCGATTTTAGTTATCTCCACAGCTATTTTCGCACCGATCGTGCGGCGACAACTGCGAGCAAAAGCGGAACGAAACGCCGAAACCCAATCCTATCTAGTGGAGGTGATGACGGGAATCCAAACAGTAAAAGCACAGAATATCGAATTGCGTTCCCGTTGGCAGTGGCAAGAACGTTATGCACGCTATGTGGCCGAAGGTTTTCAAACGGTCATGACCTCAACTTTGGCAGGTTCCTTTAGTCACTTCTTTAACCAATTATCGGGTTTATTAGTGCTGTGGGTGGGAGCAGCCTTAGTTTTAGACGGAAAACTCACTCTTGGTCAATTAATCGCCTTCCGGATTATCTCTTCCTACGTTACCTCGCCGATTCTGCGTTTGACCCAACTCTGGCAAAACTTCCAAGAAACTGGCTTATCTCTGGAAAGATTGGCCGATATCGTCGATACTCCCCAAGAAGCGGAACTCGATCGCCACAATATCCCTATGCCCTTAATTAAAGGCACTGTCACCTACGAAAACCTCGCTTTCCGCTTCAATCCCCACGGCGCCCTGCAACTATACAACGTCAACTTAGAATTCCCCGCTGGTACTTTTGTCGCTTTGGTGGGAGAAAGTGGCGCCGGGAAAAGTACCATCACTAAACTATTAGCTCGTCTCTACGAACCAGAATCGGGACGAATTCTCATCGACGGCTATGATATCAACAAAGTGGAACTCTATTCCCTGCGTCGTCAAATCGGCATGGTTCCCCAAGAAACCCTATTATTTGACGGTACGGTACAGGAAAATATCGCCCTGACTAACCCCGATGCGACTGTGGAGGAAATTGTCTCGGCAGCGAGAGCAGCTGCAGCCCACGAATTTATTATGACCCTACCCAATGGCTATAATACCCGCGTCGGTGAACGGGGGGCATCCCTATCGGGGGGACAACGACAACGGGTTGCGATCGCTCGTTCCGTCCTGCAAAGACCGCAAATTCTCATTCTCGATGAGGCCACCAGCGCCCTCGACTATAATACCGAACGGCAAGTGTGTCTGAATCTCAAGGAAGCTTTCAAGGATCGTACGGTCTTTTTTATCACCCATCGTCTAGCTTCGATCAAATCCGCCGATATTATTGTCATGATGGATAAAGGAACAGTAGCGGAGGAAGGCACCCACGAGGAATTAATGGCCAAAAAAGGCCTTTACTATACTCTCTATAAACAACAGGATTCGCAAATCTAGTCAGTCGGGAGACAGGGATTAGGGGATAGGGGATAGGGAAATGGGGAAATGGGGAAATGGGGAAGTTTCAACTAATACCCCAAAACCCCAACACCCCACACCCTGCACCCCACACCCCACACCCTACACCCACGAAAAACTTTTTCAGCAAACCCTAAATATAGGAGAATCCCCATGAACGGTAATTCTAACAACGGTCACAACGGAAACGGCAACGGTAAAAGCGATGAACTGACCCAAGCGGGTAAAAACGTGGCTACTACCACGAAAAATAAAAGTATTACCCCTTCTTTACCCACTTTCAGCCCACCGGAACAATCGGTGATCCTGAAACAATCGCCCATTTGGTCGCGGACGATTATCTGGACATTAATGAGTGTCACCACTGCCGCTTTAATTTGGTCAGCGTTCGCCAAAATCGAGCAGGTGGTGGGCGCCCAAGGACAACTTAAACCCCAGGGCAAAGTGCAAGAAGTACAATCACCGGTGAATGGGGTAGTACAGTTCGTGAAAGTTAAAGACGGCGATCGAGTTAACAAAGGTGATGTACTGGTTTTAATGGATTCCAGTGCCTCGAAAGTGCAGTTGGAATCTTTGAGAACAATTCGCGCCACTGCCGAGAAGGAAAATCAATTCTATCGTCTCTTAATGGCGCAGGATCTGACGCCGGCACAAGTGGAAAGTTCGATCACTCAATTAAAATTACCGAGTGAAATCGCCGATTTAGCCCGTAATCGTGCCGCTTTGGTGGCAGAAAATCAACTTTATCAAGCACAGGTCAGTGAAGTTGCCTCTAGCGCTGCTTTACAGGGGGATCAATTAGCCCGTTTAGAGGCGGCCCAACGGGAGGCCAATTCTCGACAAGCGGCCGCTAGATTGGAAATGGAACAATTAGAAAAACAATTGGCCCAAACCAGGGTACAGTTGGCCGATGCCCGCTCGCAATTAATCAAAGATCGCTTAGTCTTAGAAGAAATTAAGACCCGTAATGCCAATGCGATGAAACAGGGCCAAGAAGGCTTGGATATCGAGCGTAATATTCTTAACGATATCGAACCCTTGGGGGAAGAAGGAGCGATCGCCCGTTACCAGATTAATAAACAAAAACAATCAGTCACTGACCGCCAGAATGAACTGCAGCAGCAAGAGGCTAACGGCAAAATCGAGCGAGAAAAACAAGAGAAAGAAGTACAAACCCGCATCGCCGAAATTTCCCGCTTGGAACAGGAAGAAAAGCGTTATTCCCTGTTGATCTCCCAAGCGGGAGAAAAGCTGATTAATACCACAGTAATCACGGAAAAAGATGTGCGCGATAAAATGGCGGACAATCAAAAACGGATCGCTGAAATCGATAGTCAGATCAGTCGCATTATCATTGATAATAACAAGCGCATTGCTGAACTAGACAGTCAAATTAGTCAAGCACAACAGACGATTAAATATCAAAAAATTACCGCCCCCATCGATGGTGTGGTCTTTGATCTCAAGGCGCGGCCCGGGTTTGTTCCCCAACCTAGTCAAGCGGAAGCATTATTAAAACTTGTTCCCGATGGCTGTCCCACCGAGGTGAAAGATGCCGCTAAAGGTTGTTTAGTGGCAGAGGTGGACGTGACTAACCAAGACATCGGTTTTGTGCGCGTGGGACAAAAGGCCGATATTCGCATTGATTCCTTTTCCTACAGTGAATACGGCGATATTAAGGGAGAAGTAATCTCGATCGGTTCCGATGCTCTACCTCCCGACGAAAATCACCGTTTTTATCGGTTCCCCGTCCGGGTACGCTTGAACAGTCAAGATTTAGTTTTGAAAGATCAATCCACTCTACCCCTGCAATCGGGGATGTCCGTGAGCGTCAACATCAAAGTCAATGAAAATCGCACTGTTTTGGGACTATTTACCGATATGTTCAATAAACAGGTGGATACTCTCAAACAAGTCCGTTAAGCGAAAAAATTCGGGGGTACATCCTGCCAACGGCCCGATCCGATCGCGTTAATCGCTTCCGAGAGGTTAACTGCACCGGTATAAAGGGCGCGGCCCACGATTACTCCCGTTACTCCCAAAGGTTCCAAAGACAATAAACTCAGTAGATCCGTCAGGGAACTAATTCCCCCAGAGGCGATCACGGGAATTTTGACAGATTCGGCTAATTCTCGCAAAGCGGCGAGATTAGGGCCAGAAAGCGTGCCATCTCGATGAATATCAGTGTAGATAATCGTGCTGGCCCCTCTTTTTGCCATATCTTGCCCAAGAGCGATCGCTTCTACCGCAGAGGTTTCTAACCAACCCCTGGTGGCTACTTTGCCATCGCGAGCATCAATCCCAACAATTATTTGCCCCGGAAAGCTTTGACAAAGTTCGCTGACTAATTCTGGCTTTTCTACGGCTACTGTCCCTAAAATCGCCTTTTCTACCCCGATTTTTAGGAGATTACTCACCGTTTCTACATCCCGCAGTCCACCCCCCACCTGCACTGGGATGGCAATATCATTAAGAATTGTTTCAATAGTTGACAAATTAACCGATTTACCCTCTTTAGCTCCATCCAAATCGACTAAATGTAATCTGGTTGCCCCCTGATTGACCCATTCTCGCGCCACTATTGCGGGATTATCGTTAAAAACCTGCGATTGTTGGTAATCTCCCTGATAAAGTCGCACACATTTGCCATCGAGAATATCAATAGCGGGGATAACTTCCATGTTTTTCTCAATATCTAACTAAGGAGCGTTTTTATTATATAGTACCAGCCGTCAGAATTCAGGAGACAGGAGGCAGGAGTCGGTGGTCAGGAGATAGGGTGGTCACTGCGTGCGCGACGTTCGGCGACGCTCAGTCGAGCCGTTGCGGGGGGGTGTTGGGGTGTTAGGGTTTTAGTTGAAATTCCCCCACTTCCCCACTTCCCCACCTCCCCATTTCCTACACCCCACTTTCCTATCCCTTTTAAACGGGATTGCGGATCAGGGTGTCTTAGCCAGCTATTTTAGCTATTTCTGGTTGCTTAGAGATAATCTTCAGAATATTAATCGATTCCTAGGAGAAAAAATTCTTCTAGAATGATAAGTAAATATACGAGAGGAATTATACTCATGTCTGCTACGAAGTTTCAAACAGCCGCTTCATTATCCGATCGAGAGCTAGAAATACTCGATTTGGTGGCTAATGGTTTAACTAATCAAGAAATCTCGGAAAAGCTAGAGATTAGTAAGCGTACCGTTGATAATCATATTAGTAATATCTTGACGAAAACAAAAACCGATAATCGGGTGGAATTGGTGCGTTGGGCATTGCATTGGGGGAAAGTTTGTCTTGATGATATTAATTGTTGTATCCTTCCTTCCCCGGTGCCGACCGATGATCAGGTTTCCTAAACTTCTGGGACTTTTGCTTGCGGTTAATATCATCAGTCTGGGGGGATGTAGTGATGCGGGTTTTGTCACCCCTCCCCAACAGCTTTTAGGAAATACTTTAAATACCCCTTCCTCTGAAGATAATCCCCGTTTTAACTACGATGGTCGTTATCTGGTCTTTGCCTCCGATCGCAGGGGTCAACGAACGATTTATTTATTCGATCGAGTGGCTAATCGTTTAGTTCCCCTACCCGGGTTAAATCAAGCAAAAACCTATCAAGATCAACCGGATATTAGTGCCGATGGTCGCTATATTGTTTATGTGTCGGAACAGTCCGGTAAACCCGATATATATATTTATGATCGACAAACTCTGCAAGCAAAAAATATCACCGAAAATATTTTAGGAGAAGTGCGTCGTCCGACGATTAGTGGTAACGGTCGTTTTATTGCTTTTGAAAGTAATCGTTTCGGTCAATGGAATCTGGAAATATTCGATCGAGGTGGCGAAATTTCTCCTTCTTTACCCCCGATTAATTCTTCCCCGTCCCGATAATCAGTGATCAGTAAACAGTGATCAGTAAACAGTAAACAGCAATCAGTGATCAGTGAAAAGACAGCATTGTTACTGCCAATAGACCTCGACCTAATATTATCTCAAGACCAAAAGTCTTTCTAGTTAAGGAATCTACCCGAATAAAAATTATTTTAATTGCCTCATATTTTTTAAGTAAAATTGAATTAGCAACGATAGATATACATTCCAGCTATCGAACTGTTTAGTTAGTACATAGACCAAAAGCAAGCTGTGACTGGGTTATAATTTTTGGAGATGTCTAATGATGCTCACTTAATACATACTGCTCACTTAATACTCAAAACTGATAACTGATAACTGACAAGGCCGACAGCTTTCTTTTGCCTTTGGCCTTTTTACTTGGTATAAAGTAGGTTTATTGAAGAAGTGGAGGGAATCATCATCCTATGACGATAATGACAAAATCATTGAGACAAAGACTGGCAGAGATTTTCGGGTTTGACCTGCGATCGCTGGCTTTATTTCGCATTGCCTTGGCGTTAGTGGTTTTAGTCGATTTATCAGTTCGTTTTAGCCAAGTAACTGCCCATTACAGTGAATTAGGGGTTTTACCTCTAGAAATCTTATCAAAAGTCTCTGCTAGTCCTTTTTACTGGTCTATTTTTGCTCTCAGTGACTCGGTACTGGTGCAGAGTATCCTGTTTATTGTCGCTATAGCGATCGCATTCTTGCTTTTAATTGGCTATCATACCCGTTTAGCCACGATCGCCACTTGGGCGCTAATCGTCTCATTACATCATCGCAACCCCCTGTTACTATTTGCCGCCGATGACGTAATCCGGGCAGTATTATTCTGGGCGATGTTTTTACCCCTCGGTGCTTGTTATTCCGTGGAAAGTGCCTTAAACACCAATCCCAACCCCCTACCCAAGCGCGTAGTTTCGGCCGCCACGGTGGCTTTTATGATACAGGTGTGTTACATATATATGTGGTCAGTAGTCTTTAAACTTAAAAGTGAGACTTGGTGGCCCGACGGTACGGCCGTTTATTACTCTCTTAGTTACGATCAATACGCTACCGCTTTGGGGAGTTTTTTACTGACTTTACCGCAGCAATTCCTCAAATTCCTGACAATTTCAGCACTAGGCTTTGAATGGTTCGGTCCGCTATTGATGTTTGTTCCCTTTCGCAATAGTTTATTTAAAATAATCGCCGTAGTTTCCTTTATTTTCTTGCATACGGTTTTTGCACTGATTCTACATTTAGGGGTTTTCCCTTTCTTGAGTGTTACCCATTGGTTGCCGATTATCCCTAGCTTAGTCTGGGATTGGGGACAAAAACGGATAATAAACCCAGAAAGAGAAGGTTTAAGGATTAATTATGATCGAGATTGTGGATTTTGCAAGAAAGTTGTTCATCTTCTCCGCACTTTTCTCATTTTACCCGGCACTCCCCTGTTAGTCGCGCAAGATAACCCCTCCATATACGAGGATATGGTGTCCCAAAATTCTTGGGTGGTGGAAGATTGGCAGGGAAAACGCTGGTTTAAATGGTCAGCATTGGTTTATGTTGTCAGTCTTTCGCCAATTTTCTGGTTTTTAGCGCCAATTTTGCGTTTACCACCCCTCATGACCCTGGGAACGAGAATTTATGAGTGGATTGCCTCCCATCGTCGTTTTATGGGCAATTTCACCAAACCTCTCAAGTTTCGTCCCCTGACGATTAAATCCTCTTTACCTTTAAATATTTTGGTAATTTTCTTCTTCTTGTTGACCAGTATCTGGAATTTACGCAGTTTTGTCCAGCAATCGGTCATTAGAGGCGATTTAAATACACCTTTAATTCAATCCCTCGATCGCTTGCTCACCCGTCGTACTTTTAATACAATTGATATTCTGGCAAGAATAACTCGTTTAGACCAGTATTGGACTATTTTCTCCCCTAGTCCGCCCCGGGATGATGCTTGGTTTGTGGCAGTCAGTCAATTAGCCGATGGTTCCACGGTAGATATATTTAGAGAAGGACAGCCGGTAATTTGGGATAAACCCACGGAAAGCGATCGCAATCGTTTGTATAAAACCATGCAGTGGCGGGTATATTTTATTAATCTTGATCGATCTATTGGTCGGTCAGTTTATAGAGAGTTTGGTCAGTATCTCTGTCAAAACTGGAATCAGCAGCACAGTAGTGATCAACAGATTAAATCCCTGCAACTTTATATCATGCGGGAAAGGACTGTCCCCCCCGGAGAAAAACAGAGAATCGAAAAAGAGCTAATCTGGCAGCAAAATTGTCTTTAATCAGTTATCAGTTATCAGTTATCAGTTATCAGTTATCAGTTATCAGTTATCAGTTATTAGTCAGATAAAAGTTATATGGCTAACTAATGCAATAAAAGACAACTAAAAATGGACAACTGATAGCTGATTACCGATTGCTTCTTTTTCCCTTTCCAACTAACCTAACTACCGCTAAACTTTAAAAATCGCTAGAACCGCTCTGGAGACTAGCGAGGGATCTTTCAAAATTCATTCTCTGTTCAGCATTGCGGAGAAAGTAACCACTCATCATTGCCGAGGCCAATAACCGGCCCAGATGTTCGCGACTGGTACTGATAGTGACACCGAAATGTTCGGAAGGAAGGTTGCCCAAAAGTCCGATAATGTTGCGTTCCATCACTTGGAAAACCTCTTGGGATTCTGGTTTCGAGAGTTGGGCGATTGTTTCGGGACTTAAGGTCTGGACATACTGCCACAAACTCTCAGAAAATTCACTATCGGTACCGAATAAATTGTGAGGGCGATCGTTTTCTCTATACACCTTTGATCTCCTGAACTCAATTTTTTTATAAACTATCCTTTTGGTTCTTCCAATTTAACAGTTTTTTGAGATAGTGGGAGTCGGTAGAACCGAACCTGAAGGGGATGGTCATACCAAGCAGAAAACCCATCTCCAGCACAAATCGAAAACTTAACACTGATGATAACCGATCGCTGTTCACTGATAACTTTTATTTACCCATACCTAACTGCTGGGCCTTTTGATATACTTTCCCCTCCGTCAGCAGCGAGGGAGCAATCACCACTTCCACCTGTTGCATTTCCTTTAAGTTCTTAGCACCTAAAGTTCCCATACTGGTTTTCAGCGCCCCCAAGAGGTTATGAGTACCATCATCTAATTTTGCTGGTCCGACGAGGATTTCGGCAATAGTTCCGGTACTGCCCACACTAATTCGGGTTCCCCGGGGTAGAACCGGACTAGGTGTGGCCATACCCCAGTGAAAACCGCGGCCGGGGGCCTCCAAGGACCGGGCAATGGGAGAACCAATCATCACCGCATCGGCGCCACAGGCGATACATTTGCAGATATCACCGCCGGTAATAATGCCGCCATCGGCAATAACGGGGACGTATTTACCGGTTTCTTGGAAAAAATCGTCCCTAGCAGCGGCACAATCGGCCACAGCAGTGGCCTGGGGAACTCCCACTCCTAAAACGCCGCGAGAAGTACAGGCAGCCCCCGGACCGATACCGACTAAAACCCCAGCTGCCCCAGTTTTCATCAGGTTAAGGGCGACTTCGTAGGTGACGCAGTTACCCAAAACCACGGGAATGGGCATTTCTTGGCACAGTTGCACTAAATCGAGGGGGGTGATAGCTTCCGGGGATAAATGGGCAGTGGAAACAACGGTTGCTTGGACAAAGAGAATATCGGCCGCTGCTTGGGCAACGATAGCACCGTATTTGACGGCACCGGCAGGGGTGAGGCTAACTGCCGCAATACCGCCTTTTTCTTGAATTTCTTGGATACGAAGCTCGATTAGTTGCGGTTTAATCGGTTCTGCGTAGAGTTCCTGCATTAAACCGACGAATTCTGCTTTGCCGACCGCCGCAATGCGATCGAGAATCGGGTTAGGATCCTCGTAACGAGTTTGAATACCTTCGAGGTTTAGTACCCCTAGCGCCCCCAACTCGGAGAGAAGGACGGCCATTTTAGTATCCACCACCCCATCCATAGCGCTGGCGATAATCGGGATTTCCCGCTCGATATTGCCGAGAGACCAACGGGTATCGGCTAAACTAGGATCGAGGGTTCGCACTCCGGGTACAAGTGCGATTTCATCGATACCGTAAGCTCTACGGGCTGTTTTGCCCCGACCAATAATTGTATCCACGTTTCTATACTATTTCAGACCTATTTAGCCTAGACTAGCAAATTTCGCACCATCTGGAAAAGCTTTTCGGTATTATGGCAGACTAGGCCCTAGGAAAATAATCGCCGCAGTCGATCGCTTGTTCGGTGTTGGCGCTCCTGGGTTGTACACTACATTTGAGGCGATAATCGTTGGTAAAGTAGCGGCAGTGGGAGCAAGGGATGGAGTGCATCCGTCGCGCAACTTGCCAACTATCGCGCACGGCACTGGCTAAAGACCAGCAAACTAAAGCGATAATGGCAGCGGCGATTGAAAAACGTAAAATAATCCAGATTTCCATAGCGAGCGACTAAAATTACCTGATTTGAATAGGAATCAACCGAGGCAATTGGCAGATGGTTAGATACTGAACAGTTTACTGACATCCAGACTAACCGTTAGCAATCACCAGACTTTTAAGAACATTTTCGGTCATGGCCGCTATTTGATCCAATTGTTCCTGATGGCGTTTTGCCTGTTTTTTGGCTTCTACCTTGCGTTTCAGGGCTTCCCGGGCTAAATCATCGCGATTTCTGCTTAAAGCTTCGATCGCTACTCGATTCCATGTTTCTGCTTCTTGAATGGCTTTTTTGTACTGGGGTTGAATTTCATCCCAACTCACCTTAAGATTGCTTAAAGCCCCTTTTAATAGGGTTTGGGCATTGTTGGGGTCGGCTCCGATGAGGGATTTTTTCAGAGGTTCGTAGAGTCCCACCGCTTGTAAATGGGTAATAATCGGGATAAATTCTTCTATCTGTTGACTTTTGCTAATACCGGTCTTACACCAAGTGGCAAAATGTTCGCAGTTGTTAAAAAGAAGATTATATTTCTGCTCCCCCAGACGACTTAGCGCCCTTTCTACCACCACATCGGGGATAAAGGAAAATCCCACCTCTACATGGCGCACCACATAGATTTTACCGCCCCTAGCAAAGGTTTCTAGGGAAGTTCGTTCCACAATCTCGCTCGGTTTTCGGTAATGAATGACGCTACCATCACCGCAATCGATGCCATGATGGGCATAAACACCCTGAAGATTGAGCAATTCCCGATAGGCGTATATTTGATCCCCTCTAGCCATATTTTTTTAGTGATAAAGTAAACAAGGAGATTATCTATTGACCCAGTTTTTCTAGTTATTAATCTTATATTTTAGAGATTATGGATGCTTTTAGTCCCTTTCCCCCTGACTGGACAGAGAATGCTGTTCACGCCTACAATTTTTGTTGTCCTTACTGTGGAGCCAAAGCTAAAGAAGCTCAGTCCGTTTGGATCAATCGCCGCGCTCCCGTTTTAGGAGAAGATTCCCGTCGTAAATGGCAGGAATTCTATCATTGTCAATGCGATCGAGTTTGGTGGGCCTGGAGTAGTGATCGACCTGCCGAAAATAAGTAATTCTGAATCGGGAATGGAAAATATGGCCGATGTCTATGTTTCTTGGGATGAATACCATCGTCTGATCGAAAAATTAGCAGTAAAAATTGATCGTTCCGGTTGGCAATTTGCTCAGATTGTCTGTTTAGCTAAGGGAGGATTGCGCGTCGGTGACATTCTCTGTCGTCTTTTTCGTCAACCCCTAGCCATTCTCTACGCTGCTTCCTACGGGGGGCAAAATCATCAAATTCGGGGAGAATTAACTATTTCCTCAAATTTAGCCATGCTCGAGGCCCAATTAAAGAGTCCCTTGTTATTAGTGGATGATTTAGTCGATTCGGGAATCACTCTCCAAAAAACCTCGATTTTGTTACAGGAAAAATACGGGATTACCAATATCAAAACTGCGGTGATCTGGTACAAAGCAGCATCAAGAATTAAACCTGACTATTATGTGGAATATTACCCCGATAATCCCTGGATTCATCAACCCTTCGAGCGTTACGAGTTAATTACACCCCAAGACCTCCTAGAATAAAACTACCACAGAAGCGGTGACAATGATGATAGTAGTAGCCATTCTCACCATACCGTCTGTACCTTTTTGATAGGCATCAAATTTATATTCTCAGCGGTCAACTTTTTGACCAAGTTTTTCTCGCAATTGAATCAACGCCGCTCTGATGTCATCATTACTGTGATTTTCGGGAATTTGCATAACCTTAATTAGCAATCAACGAACAACTGCATATATTATAGCAGTTCTTAGCCATAAATTACAATTTTTTATCAGGAGGAGGAGTCAATCGCCAGCGCACTAAAAAACTATCAATATTTTCTAAACATTCTAAGTCATCTTTAGGTAAATAAGAATCTTTTAACAAGAAAGAAAAAGCCTGCTGAAACTCTTGACTATTAGCTTGAATCGGACTAGCAAAATGACAAGGAATAACCTGTTTAATCGGCCATTGGCAAATTCTATCAACCCATTGACTAACCTCGTCAGTATTGCGATTAAGAATCAAAGTTTGCAAAATTGGCGCGACTATTAACCTTCCCTCTCGACGCAAATTTAAAAAAGTCCTTTGCCAATCATCACCCCATTGAAAAGGGAATAAACCAAAATAGGCTTTTTTACTCCTTTCCTTAGCAACAAAAGCATCTCGAAACACCTTAATCCAATTGGGAACAGCTAAAACAGAAGGTTGAAAATAAAGAGCAAAAAGACAAATTCTTTGCCAACCCTGACGGCGATTTTCTGGGGTATCCTCCACCAGATCCTTAGCAGTATTTTTAGCGTGAAACAGCAGCGGATAGGGGTCTAATTCTAAAATAGCGGGGGGATTTTCTGGGATAGAAATAATGCCATCAGTTAGCAGCAGAGTTTGAGAGTAGTGATGAAAAAAAGCCACTTCCGAGAAGTATCCCACATTCAGATCGATTGCGGGTAAAATTTCATAACTAAAATCTTTTCCGAAAGGAGTGGTTGCCGAGTCAGCAGGTAAAATTTCTGTTCGTTTTGCCGGTAAACCCAACCAACTCAAAGGTAAATTAAGAGGAAAACTCCATTGATTAGGAGCAACATAAACTATAGCCTTAGGAAAATAACGGGCAAAAGGACCCACAAAAACCTTATGTTCGATCCCAGAAATCGTCGGCAAAATAATATATTTAACTTCCCCGTGTTGACTTTCCAACTCACGCATTAAGCGAATACATTCCGGAGTCGGGGCCACTGGTGCATAAACAAATAAACCCCCAGATGCTAACCTAATTACCGTCATGCGAATCGGCACAACCACATAAAAAATACCCTGCAATTGCTCAAATGTCCAGAGCGTATCTTTCACCACTTCTTGGCGAATTGTCCGTCTTTGACCATAGGGATAAAGTGGTACAATTGGCCAAAAAGGCCATGATAAATCTTGCGGACTAATTGCGGCTTTTGTCATCGTCTGATTCTATGGCTGAAAATCTCTATTTTAGTTATCATAAACCCTTCTAATCCCCATGACTAATAAACTGCCGATTGATTCTTTGGTCAATACTTGGAATAGTCTCACGGGGGAAGTGATGAAAAGACTCCCCATCGACCAGTTGACTAATACTGTCCTCCAGTGGTTTAGTGTCAGTGACACTCAAGTGGCGGAAATTTTAGAAAAAGTCCGTCAAGAATTACCCACCACCGAGGCGCTGTTAATCGGTAAACCGCAAACGGGAAAAAGTTCGATTATTCGGGGAATAACGGGAGTTTCGGCGGAAATAGTCGGGCAAGGTTTCCGTCCCCACACCCAAAACACCCAGCGCTACACCTACCCCGCAGAAGATTTACCCCTGTTGATTTTTACCGATACGGTGGGGTTAGGAGATGCCTATCAACACACAGAGACAATAATCGCGGAATTATTAGCAGATTTAGCCGAAAATACGGGACGCGCCCAGGTTTTTATCGTGACGGTAAAAATTGATGATTTTGCCACCGATAGCCTTCTGGAAATTACCAAACAACTACGGCAAAAATATCCTAAAATCCCCTGTTTACTGGCTGTAACCTGCCTTCATCAGCTTTATCCTCCTAATACCGCCGATCATCCCCCTTATCCTCCCGATTTCGAGGATATCAATCGCGCCTATCAAGAAATTAAAGAAACTTTTAAGAATTTATATGACAATTCTGTGCTAATAGATTTTACCCTAGAGGAAGACGGTTACAACCCCGTTTTTTACGGTTTAGAGGCATTTAGAGACAATTTAGCCGATTTATTGCCAAAAGCCGAGGCTAACACCATCCACCAACTTTTAGATCGGGAAACCAGCGATAAATTAGGCCATCTCTATCGGGACGTGGCCCGACGCTATATGTTAGCCTTTTCCGTCATAGCAGCGACCTTGGCGGCGATTCCCTTACCCTTAGCGACTATGCCCGTGTTAACCGCCCTACAAGTGTCAATGGTGGGGGTTTTAGGCAAATTATACGGTCAAGTCTTAACCCCATCCCAGGCCGGCGGAGTCGTCAGTGCGATCGCTGGCGGCTTTTTGGCCCAGGCCATCGGTCGGGAATTGGTGAAATTTATCCCCGGTTTTGGCAGTGTTATCGCCGCTTCTTGGTCCGCCGCCTATACCTGGGCTCTAGGAGAGGGCGCTTGTGTCTATTTTGGCGATTTAATGGGGGGTAAAAAACCCGATCCTAAGAGGATTCAAAGGGTGATGAAAGAGGCTTTTTCTGCTGCCCAAGAAAGATTTAAAAATGTCGCTACGGGAGGAGATAATTAGGGTTTGCGGCAAAAAGTTTTTCGTGGGGATAGGGTGTGGGGTGTGGGGTTTGGGGTGTAGGGTTTTACCGATTTTGAGGGGGTCAATTACCTAATTTTCAGGGAAAAAGTCCTGGAATTTTACCCCCGATCACTCCAATGGTTGGCACT
The DNA here is from genome assembly GCF_020245865.1 of Microcystis sp. M169S2. Classification (NCBI taxonomy): domain Bacteria; kingdom Bacillati; phylum Cyanobacteriota; class Cyanophyceae; order Chroococcales; family Microcystaceae; genus Microcystis; species Microcystis sp. M169S2. The sequence continues at coordinate 1,354 of NZ_JADBUB010000076.1, read as the reverse complement.
TTTTGAGGGAAAAAAAGTCTAAAAGTCTTACCCAACAAGGTTTTTAGATTTATTCAGCAAACCCTAATTAAGCTTAGAAATATCAAAAGAATTTTCTTTTTTTGACTAGATTATTGTAGTGCTGTAGAGCATATTCTGCATCTGATAAACGCAAATCTACTTCAAGATCGCTGAAAAAACCTACTGCCATGGTAGTATGTTCCTGAGCTTGAGAGGCAGCCCGTATAACTTTCTCAAGTTTTGCAGATATTATTGAAGCTTTTTGCAATAATTCTAGCTTTCTAAAATAAATGTGAATTATGAATGGTTGCGGAACAGCGCTAGTTATTGTAAGAATTCTAATAAATGTAGTTATTTTTGTAGAAAGTAACCAATAAAAACCCACCATCGTCCCAGCAAATGCTAACAGCAACGACAGCAACGACAGCAACCATAAAAAATCTAAGTTTCTTTGCTGCCTATCTATTTGTTCGCATATATTAAGAAGCTTCTCAGAGTATTCATTTAACAAAGAGATAATCAGCTTTCTGTCTTCCTCATCAAGAATAGCCATTAGCTTACTTCTCCTAAACGCTCAATGAGATTTGAAAAAGAGACTCGATCGCATTAAGAAAATACCTAAAATTGACAACTTTTTATCTTTGATCATAACCTTGGGTAGTTGGTATCAGTAACTCATTATCTCCTGAAAGAAAGTTTTCCATTACTAATGAGGTAGAGCGATATTCATGAATAAAATTGTTTGCTCCTCGCTTATTACGAATATTTTGGATAAGTTGTTCATAGGCTCCCTCAACATAGTGTTTATTAACCTCTAACCTGTTGTTCCACCATAGATCCTGCTTGCTAACTAAAGTAATTACTATGGTTTTTCTTTGATCAGCAATTGATAAATGTGGCTCTATTCTTCTTAAAACATCTAACTCTCGATTACGACAAACTGCCGCATATTCTCTTAGAAACTCCTCTAAAGTCATACCACTTTGATACAGCCGGTGCTGAGTATAGCTAAACTCTCCAAAGGAGTGATAACCCCATGACACCACATGAATAATTAGCTTAATTTTTCCACCGACCAAAGTTCTTAAAAGATCATCCCAAGTATCTTCTCGACGCTTTTGGCCAGGAGCAACTATTACTGAGCCAATCTTATTACTTTCCAGCTTGTACTGTTCAATTGATATTGACTCTTGATAAGTTTGCAGGAGACCGCTTATAGCGGTATGCACTTGCATGAGGTACAATAGAAGAGGACAATAAATTATAGACCTAGGCAGGAGCCACGACCCGATGAAGCCCTATTCTTTAGACTTGCGACAAAAGATCATCGAGACCTACGAGGAGAATAACCTCT
>NZ_JADBUB010000075.1:0-8806 GCF_020245865.1 Microcystis sp. M169S2 | reverse complement strand
CAATGAGTTTGGAGATTTGGACTTGAGTTTTACCGTCATTTAACAACAACAATATCAAAACTCTTTCTCTAATGTAAGGATTTTTTTCTTCTTTCAGTGCTTTTTGTAACTTTTCTTTTTGTTCGGAATTCAAGTGATTAGGAGCTGGCATAGCTATTGATATTTGAATAGGTTACTGTTTCTATTATACGCTATTTAGATGCTGAACAGCTTAGCTTGCCATAAATGTTGAAATGTCTCTGCACTATGATCACCAATTACCCATCCAAGAATTCCATCTCGAAAGTTGTCAACAGCCGTCCAAATCCAGATTTTGTTCTTTTTTTTACCAACAAAGGTCTCTAATTCATCTAGTTCTCCCACTTCTGGAATCGTTTCTGGATTATAGGAATCAGGCAGCAGTTTTCCCACTTGTTTGACCCAATCCATAATGGTTGTTCGTGAGACTCCCGTCCTCTCTCAATGCCTCGAAATTCCATGCCATTTACATACATTTTCAGACAGGTGCGCTTCACATCATCGCTATAGCCCTTGGTTTCATAGCTATCGATGAACTGACGACCACAGTTTACACATATATAGTTTTGTTTTTGACCACGATGACCATTTTTATTGATGTGGTCACTTTTACATTCTGGACATTTCATCGTTTTTTTTCCTTCATTGAGTTTCTATCTATTTTGCTTTCTCATCTCTTTATCTGACAACGCCGACTTTACAGCTTACCATCTGTCTCATAAAGTCGGACTGATTGATGCCTTAATTGCCGCTTCTGCTGTTGGGCATAATGCAACCCTTTGCACTTTCAACGTGAAGCACTATCAAGTCATCCCAGGCTTGACCACGGATCAACCCTATAGTCGTCTCTGAAGTCGCCTAACTTCACCGTTATCTGTCAATATTCTCGTTTTCAAGGTTTAATTGGGCAATGGCTCCATCAATCAAATCACAGCCCTCCCCCAGAGATTCGATGCGCGAAAACCGATCGCGCCAAACCGCCGCACCGGTAAAATCCTGACAATACCAAGCCAGATGTTTCCGCGCCTGCCAGATACCGCGTTGTCCCTTGTATAGCCATAGCCCCTGTAAATGCTCTTTAGCTAGGCTTAACAGGTCAATAGAGGTGGGTTTCGGCAACTTTTTGCCTGTTTTGAGGTAATAATCGATTTCCCCCACTAAATAGGGATAACCGAGGGTTCCCCGCGAACACATCACCCCATCGGCCCGGGTAAATTCCAAACAATTAATCGCCGCTTCCACAGAAACAATATCACCATTAGCAATGACAGGAATCGATAAAACCTCCTTCACCCGTTTAATCCATTGCCAATCGGCCGGCCCGTGATAACCCTGTTCCCTAGTGCGTGCGTGCAGGGTCAACATTTGCGCTCCCGCATCTTCCAAACGACGGGCAAAATCGATAATATTAATCTCCTGAGCGTTCCATCCCAAGCGAGTTTTCACCGTTACTGGCACCGATACCGCTCTCACCACTTCCTTAACAATTTGCTCGGCAATTTCTGGCTGTCGTAAAAGGGAAGAACCACCGCCTTTTTTAGTAATTTTATTAACTGGACAACCCATATTAATATCTATGGTCATCGCTCCTTCTTTAACCGCTTTTTCCGCCGCCACAGCCATAAAATCGGGACGGCAATCAAATAACTGCATACTAATTGGTTGTTCTTTGTCCCCGATAACCATTAATTGCGGTAACTCTTGCAGCTGGGAGATTTCTGTTGCATTAACCATCTCCGTATAGAGCATGGAATCAGGAGCAAAGCGTCTCACCAAGCGACGAAACACTAAATCGGTGACACCAGATAAAGGTGATTGCAAGACGCGGCTATGCACTTCTAAGTTACCGATTTTGAGAGGGGATGAGTAGATAGCCATAGGAAAGGTTAAAAAATCAACAGCCAACACCAGCAAACCGAACAATTAGGGGATAGTTCCGTCACTGTTAGCATTTTGCCAACCCCTAATATATGGTTAACCGTCAACTTCTAGTCTAAAACTACCTGTATGATGATTGGAGAGGATAGAATCTTATCTCTCCTAAACGAGTAATTAAACAAAAATTTCGCTTTTTTTTATGGATAATCTGCAACTCTGGCAACGTTACCAAGATTGGTTATACTATCACCCTAACCTAGAACTTTATCTCGATGTCAGTCGGATTCCCTTCGATGAGGCTTTTCTCAAAGGTCTAGAAGCAAAATTCGAGCGTGCTTTCCAAGATATAGCAGCTTTAGAACAGGGTGCGATCGCAAATCCCGACGAACAGCGTATGGTCGGCCACTACTGGCTGCGCGCTCCTGAACTCGCTCCTAACCAGGAATTGCGGGACGAAATCACTGAACCCATAGCACAGATCAAAGAATTTGTCAAGAAAATTCACTCTGGAGCAATTAAGCCGCCCAATCGGTCAAAATTCACCCATATTCTCTGTGTAGGCATCGGGGGGTCTGCTTTGGGTCCCCAATTCGTTGCCGAGGCTCTATCCCCCCTTAATCCCCCCTTAGAGATTGCCTTTATTGATAATACCGACCCCAAAGGCATTGATCGCACCTTAGCCCATTTACCCCTAGCTACCACCCTGGTTATCGTCACCAGTAAATCTGGCGGCACTCCCGAAGCGAGAAACGGAATGTTAGAGGTCCGCAACGCTTACGAAAAACAAGATTTAGACTTTCCGCCACACGCGGTCGCCGTCACTATGCCTGGTAGCCAACTGGACAAATACGCCCAAGATTGGCTAACTCGTTTCCCCATGCAGGATTGGGTCGGTGGTCGTACATCAGAACTATCCGCCGTCGGTCTTCTCCCGGCCGCTTTGCAGGGTATCGACATTGATGAAATGTTAGCCGGGGCCAAAGAAATGGACATGGCCACCCGCGTCCATAACCTGAAAAAAAATCCTAGCGCCCTACTTGCTCTAGCTTGGTATCATGAGGGCAACGGCAAGGGAGAGAAAGATATGGTGATTCTGCCCTACAAAGACAGTCTCTATCTCTTTAGCCGCTATCTGCAACAATTGGTCATGGAGTCTCTCGGTAAAGAAAAAGACCTCGATGGTAATAAGGTGTACCAAGGTATCGCCGTCTATGGTAACAAAGGTTCCACGGACCAACACGCCTACGTTCAACAATTACGCGAAGGGATTCCCAATTTCTTCGCTACTTTTATTGAAGTGTTAAAAGACCGACAAGGAGATTCCATGGAAGTGGAAACCGGCTCCACTGCTGGCGATTTCCTCTCAGGATTACTGCAAGGTACTCGACAAGCTTTATACGAAAACAGTCGTCACTCTATCACGATCACGATCCCAGAGGTTACTCCCCGTCAGGTAGGGGCCTTAATTGCCCTCTACGAACGGGCCGTTAGTTTCTATGCTAGTTTAGTTAATATTAACGCCTACCATCAACCGGGGGTAGAAGCAGGGAAAAAAGCCGCTGCTTCTATTCTGGATTTACAAAGAAAAATCGTGCAAGTTGTCCGGGAAACGGGAACTTCTCTCGACCTAACCACTCTAGCGGCCAAAATCGGCGCTAGTGACCAAGTTGAGGCTATCTATAAAATTGTCCGTCATCTCAACGCTAATCAGCGCAGTTTAACTATTACCGGCGATTTAAGTAAACCGGAAACAATCCAAATCTCTACCCGCTAATCAGTTATCAGTTATCAGTTATCAGTTATCAGTTATCAGTTATCAGTTATCAGATGTAAGTTTTAAGTTTTAAGTTAATTAGTTATTTAGTTATCAGATGTAAGTTAATTAGTTATTTAGTTATTTATTTATCTTCATCTTTATCCCTGTTTACTGTTTACTGATCACTGTTTACTGTTTACTGATCACTGAATGTAACTAACCATGGAAATGCTTGAAAACCTGAAAATGGCTTTTTCCGCTTTGATGGCTAATAAACTGCGTAGTGGTCTGACTATGCTGGGAATTGCTATCGGTAACGCCTCCGTCATTGCCCTAGTGGGAGTGGGTGAAGGAGCGCAAAAAGTCGCCCTCGAGCAGTTTGAAGCTCTCGGACCGAATGTTTTATTTGTTTCCACCTCCTCGCGCAATGTCCGGCGGACAATTCCTAATCCTCGGCCTCTCACCTACGAAGATGCTCAAGCGATCGCATCTCAAGTTCCCGCCATTGCCGCCATTTCTCCCGAATTGAGCGGCACAAGAGTCTTATCCTTCGGTAATAGAACCAGTAATAGCCCCCTGATCGGGGTGGGAGCCGAATACCTAAATGTGCGTAACCGTCAACTGTCTAAAGGTAGATTTATTATGGAATCTGACCTGAAACGGGATAATCGGGTGATTGTCTTGGGATCGGAATTAGCTAAAAATCTCTTTGGTAATCGCAATCCCGTCGGCGAAAATCTTCGCATCGGCGATCTTAGTTTTCAAGTTATTGGAGTTTTACAGGCGAAAGGCTCCTTATTTGAGGCTAATCAGGACGATCGAGCCTTAATTCCCCTAACTACCATGTCTAATCAGGTTTTAGGGCGCAATTCTATCTTTGGCATTCCCCTGACTCATATTTCTGTCTTGGCCAAAAACTCTGCCCAAATTAAAGCCGCCCAGTTTCAGATTAGCAACCTGCTGCAAATGCGTCATCAGGTCAGTGACGAGAATTATGTGCAGATTTTCCCCCAAACCGCAGTCTTAGAAATGACCAAAGAGACTAACGAGAGTTTAACTAGAATGTTAGCCTCGATCGCTAGTATTTCCCTTTTTGTCGGGGGAATCGGTGTCATGAATATTATGCTCGTGTCAGTCACGGAGAGAACCCAAGAAATCGGGTTAAGAAAGGCTTTAGGAGCGAAAGAAGGGGATATAAAAGGTCAATTTATCATTGAATCGGTGATTTTAGCCACCACTGGCGGAATTATCGGGATTTTTGTCGGCATTCAAGGAATGTATCTAGCGGGAATTTTTGCAGCTTTGACCACCAGTGTCTCAATCCCTGCCATAATTCTCGCTTTAGGAGTTTCCAGCGCCATCGGTCTGATTTTTGGTGTTGTTCCCGCTCATCGTGCCGCTAAATTAGATCCGATAGTGGCTTTGAGAAGATTATAGTTTTTCTAGTTCTTGTCCTGGCCTCGGGATTCTATACCCGCGTCCGTTGCCGTAAAGCCCTCCGCTTGCGCTAATATTTGCAAATTATGGGCTATGGAGGCGAAGGAATCGGCAGGATATTCGATCAAAGTGGCGGAATCGAGAAAAGTTTCCACTCCCACGGGACAACCCAAATAATCAGCCACCGCTTTTGGAGTAGTGGAACCAAGGAGAATAGTTCCCGATTGTCTCACAGAAGATAGCTTTTCCCAAGGTTCATCGATCATTAAGGATAAATGGGTGGGAGCAAAAAGGTTCGATAATTCGATCGCTTTTTCCAATGATTCCACCACCACGATTAAACCATAATGAGCGATCGCTTTTTCCGTTAACAATCTCTGGGGATGTACCTGTAACTGTTTTTGTACTTCTTCCTGTACTATTAAAGCCAAAGCCTTACCCGTCGTCAATAAAATCGCAGCCGCTAGAGAATACTGTTCCGCTTGCGCTAATAGATCTAGGGCCAACTGTCTAGGATTAGCTTGACTATCGGCAATAATAACTAAATCAGAAGTAATAGAGAGATAATCGATTTTTACATGGTCAGAAACCAGTTTTTTAGCCAAATTAGTGTAAAAATCACCTATTCCAGCAATCATCTCCACAGGAGCGATCGTTTTTGTCCCGTAGGCTAAAGCGGCGATCGCCTGTGGTCCAGCCACCCGATAAATTTCACTAATACCCACCGATTGGGCTGCCACTAAAATCGCCGGATGGATGCGTAAATCCTCATCGGCGGGAGATACCATGACAATCCGTTTAACCCCCGCTATTTTGGCAGGAATCGCCTGCTGGAGCAATAAACTGAGATAGGCCCGTTTACCATCGGGAACGACAATTCCCACACTGTTAATCGGTTGATAACGTTTCCCTCGAACCGTACCATCCTCAGGAAACTGCACCCAAGCTTTGGGGAGACGCTGACGGTGAAAAGCCTCCATTTTTGCACAGGCAACAGCGATCGCATTTAATAACTCCTGGGACACCTGTTGATAAGCTGCATCGAGTTCCGAGCCACTCACCTTCAGTTGTTGTAGATTAAGGGACTGTTGGTAGAATTTTTCCGTGTAATCCACCAACGAGCGATCGCCAGAAAGTCGCACCTGCTCGACAATCTCTCGGACAAGCGATTCTTTTTCCCGAATTTCCGGATCGTCGAACCGTTCCCGAATTCGTCTCAGTTCCGTTCTGGCTGACCATGGCTCTGTGATAATTCGCAACATCGAGCTATTATCCTCTAGGGGCGAAACGAGATTAAAAGGTTTTCACTTCTCACACTCTAGCTTATCGCTTTCAATCTTGACCGGGGAGGGAGACAAAGTCGGTTAATTTAGCCGTCAGGAGATAGGAGTCGGTCGTCAGGAGTCACGAGATAGGAGTCAGGAGTCAGGAGTCAGGAGATTATTTTATTTATTCTCCCCATACCCCAATTCATAATTCATAATTCATAATTCATACTTCCCCCTCCCCCATACCCCACTTCCCCACACCCCACACCCCACACCCCACACCCCACACCCCACTTCCCCACACCCCACACCCCACACCTCACACCCCACTTCCCCACTTCCCCATCTCCCCACTTCCCCACTTCCCGATTTCCCCAAGGTAACAAAACCAGATATTCTACTAAATAGTCGCCTATCACACCAGCCTGATCTCGTGGTCGTCCAATGCAGTTTGCCAAGATATTAATCGCCAATCGCGGGGAAATCGCCTTAAGAATCCTTCATAGTTGCGAAGAATTGGGCATTAGAACCGTTGCCGTCCACTCTACCATCGATCGCCATGCCCTTCATGTTCAACTGGCCGATGAGAGTGTTTGTATTGGTCCGCCTCCGAGCAGCAAAAGTTACTTAAATATCCCTAATATCATCTCGGCTGCCCTAACGCGCAACGCCACGGCCATCCATCCCGGTTACGGTTTTTTGGCAGAAAACGCCCGCTTTGCCGAAATTTGTGCCGATCATCAGTTAACTTTTATCGGTCCGTCCCCCAGCGCTATCCTGGCTATGGGGGATAAATCTACCGCTAAAAAAACCATGCAAAAAGCGGGAGTTCCCACTATCCCCGGCAGTGGTGGTTTAATTACCTCGGAAGCGGAAGCAAAGCGTATCGCTGATGACATCGGTTATCCTGTCCTGATTAAAGCCACCGCCGGCGGTGGAGGGCGTGGGATGCGTCTTGTCAAGAGTGCAGATGAACTAGGTAATATGTTAAAAGCCGCCCAAGGGGAAGCAGAAGCTGCTTTTGGCAATTCAGGAGTATATCTAGAAAAATTTATCGAATGTCCCCGACATATCGAGTTTCAGATTTTGGCCGATAGTCACGGTAACGTGATCCATTTAGGAGAAAGAGACTGTTCGATTCAGCGACGACACCAAAAACTGCTAGAAGAGGCCCCCAGTCCCTTCTTAACGCCCCATTTACGCTCAAAAATGGGTAATGCCGCCGTTAAAGCCGCTAAATCGATTAATTACGTCGGGGTGGGAACCGTGGAATTTTTAGTGGATAAACACGGTAATTTTTACTTCATGGAAATGAACACCCGTATTCAGGTGGAACACCCCGTCACGGAGATGATCACGGGGATAGACCTGATCCGAGAACAAATTCTGGTAGCACAGGGCGAAAAACTGCAAATTAAGCAAGATCAGGTGATATTTAGAGGGCATTCGATCGAGTGTCGCATTAATGCCGAGGATCCCGATCACAATTTTCGCCCTCACCCTGGCAAAATTAGCGGTTATCTGCCCCCCGGTGGTCCTGGTGTCCGCATGGATTCCCACGTTTACACCGATTACGAAATCCCCCCCTATTACGATTCCCTAATTGGGAAATTAATTGTCTGGGGAGAAAATCGCGAAACTGCGATTAAACGCATGAAACGCGCTCTGCGGGAATGTGCGATCACGGGAGTACCGACGACTATTGATTTCCATCGTAAAATACTGGAAACTCCAGCTTTTTTAGCCGGAGATGTTTATACTAATTTCATCCAGGAACATCTCTTGCCCTAGGGCGTTACCATAAATTTTAGACGAGAGTAGGTTGGGGATAATAATGACAGTAGAAGTTAAATTTAACTCGTTTCAACTCAGCGATGAACAGTTCTTTCAACTTTGTCAGGATAACCGAGATTTACGTTTGGAACGCAGCGCGAAAGGAGATTTAATTATTATGCCACCGACTGGAGGAGAAACCAGGGTTCTTCTCGACTTTGTGTGATAATTTTTGCTTATAGAATCGTGAAATGTTCACTGGGAAAGACTTTTAGGACTATTTTGCTGAAGAAACTATTAGTATAGAACCCGTTTGCACACAAAAACTAAAAGAGCCAAACAAGCAATTCTAACGCTGGAATCACTGCCCAATTATGGTTATGGAATAACCTAAATAAATTAGGTGTGGTTTTTGATTCTTCTGGAGGATTTAAACTACCTAACGGGGCTGATCGCTCTCCCGATGCTGCTTGGATACCTTTAGAAAAATGGCAAGCTTTAACCCCACAACAAAAGGAAAGATTTTTGGCTCTTCGTTACTCTTTATGCTAAATCAACATACAAGATGCCAAGATAACATACTTCTAACCCAAAAATTCCGAAAGTTTCTAAAGCCATAGCCTCTCCGTTTTATTAGTTTAAGTTTATTGTTGATTCCCTCGACCACCCCATTCGT
>NZ_JADBUB010000074.1:0-16416 GCF_020245865.1 Microcystis sp. M169S2 | reverse complement strand
CTCCAAGCAGTGTCATAACTGATCCCTTTTTTCTTAGCATAATCTGATAGTTTCATGTGAACTGCAACGTAAACTTGTACTAACCATATTAGCAGTTGTTTGCAGTCATTTGCATATATTTTTTACAAAACTTTACAATACCAAATTAGGTTATTAAGAACTGATTATTTATTCTCCCTATTGCCTTTTGCCTCTTGCCTTTTGCCTATCCTAACCAAGAAGTTAATTTTGCACGACTACTTATCTTGAGAGACCAATTTTAAGCTAGGACGGGGTTGCAAAGTTCCCCCGTAAGCGACGGCAGTATGAGGAGATAGGACAAGATGAGGAGATATACCCAGGGAAATTCGATAGATTTCCTCAGCTTTATCAATTAATTGCTGTTTAACTGACTCTTTCGGCAAATTTTGCCGCCAAGCTAGGGGAATCCCCTCGATACCGTTGTACAATCCCGCCCAAATCCCCGCTAAAGTGGTGGTTAATTGCCGTTGATAGGGACTAGAATTAGCGCGACGCACGCTAACTGCGAAATCCTCGGTCGTTTGCAGAAAGGTATAGAGAGAAGCTGCGATCGCAATTCCCAAAGGTGAGCTATCTTTCACCCAAGCCGATAAAATGAACTCTAAGGGATGATTCTGCCCTAAAGCTGACTGAATCTGCTCTAATAGCTTATTCTTGGGGTTAATAGTTAGTAATTGCCCCATTAACTGATTTAAAGGCCTTTTTCCCTGTAATAACAGACCTACCGCCTCTCCCCAAATTATCGCTTCTTGTCGGGTTAACTCGGAAATTAAGCCCTTTTTCAGCCAAAAATTTAATCTAGCTTGCCAACGTTCCCCATGGTCAGGCCAGGTTAAAATCTCCGGCAGTAGCACAAATAATAACGCCGATTCCGACTGCTGCCTAGATGCGATCGCAATGGGCAAATCTTCCTGAGATTGCAGAGCTTGCAAAAGCAGGGTCGTCCTCGGTGTAGCCTCATAGTTAAAGGCTGGTATTAGGGGTTGATTATGCAAGGATTCCCCAATATATGCCCCGATTAACCCTCCCTGAAGGCGATCGAGGGGTGAAAAAACCTTTTGCATAAATTAGCTCAATTTGCCCGGTAGGTGACTTCCCCGACTTTGCCCGGTTGCCCCAGTTGTTGAGCATGGGCATTATTAACGGCAACGTAAACCCCGCCAGCATTACCTGCCCTCACGGTTAATTCCCGGTTTGCTTGCCAAGTGCGATGGGTTCCCTGGGGCAGCACACCCTCAAATTCTGTCTTGCCATCCACCACCACCCGCAGCCAGCAGTCATCCTCCAGTTTTACCCTCACCACCAGCTGCTGATTATTGCTGGTTTTGTTGGCTACCGGTTGAAGGGGATTGCTTTTCGGTTGGACAATTTGCTGTTGTGGCAAGGAAGGCGGCGGTAAGCGATTCGATTGCAGTACCGATTTTTGCAGGACGTGGGATAGGGTTTGTACGGAACCAATAACTAGGATTAAATAGAGAAAATAGAGATGAATCGGGCGAATTTGAAGACTCGGCAGCGATAAAGACGGTTTTGTTCCCCTAAAAAAGTTATTTACCTTGGTGGGAAAACGCCGGCTAATCGTCTCACCATCCAGGGACAGACTATCGGCAAATTGTTTGATTAACCAACGAATATAAATCGGTTCGGGCAATGACTCCAAATCCCCCGCTTCCAACGCTTCTAGGCGATGGCGCGGGATTAAGGTTTTCTGGGCAATTTCCTCGAGAGAAAGGGACTGTTCTAGGCGATTTTTTTGCAAATAAACGCCGATTTCCAGTAATTTGGTTCGCTGTTTATGCTGGGGATCGAGTTGTGATTGGAGAAGGCGAAACATATCGCTATTAGGGCTGACTTTCAGCTTAGTTAATCTGGTTCTTTAAATATTTCAGTTCATCAAGGGTTAAAAAACGGTAATCACCCAAGGGTAAGGGGGAATTATTACCAGAGTTTAGTTGAATAGGACCGATAGCACTGCGATGAAGTTTCAGGACGTGATAACCTAATTCTTCAGCTACAGAGCGAATCTGCCGATTTCTTCCCTCCACTAAAATAACTTCTAGTAGGGTTTTTTGGTCGGTTTGCTTGAGTATCTCAACCTGTGCGGGTAAGGTTTTTTTTCCCTCTAAGAGGATACCTTCTCGCCAACGCTGGAGAGCAAGTCTATCAATCGCACCATCTAGCCAAACCCGATAGGTTTTGGGCAAATGATAACGGGGATGGGTGAGGGTGAGGGTGAGTTGACCGTCGTTGGTGAGGAGTAACGCCCCAGTGGTGTTGATGTCCAACCTGCCTACGGGATGTAACCCCGTCTCGCTGGCGAGGGAGTCGGGCAAAAGGTCAATCACCGTCGGCCGGTTTTGCGGATCCTTACAGGTAGAAACCACACCAATGGGTTTGTTGACCAGTATATACAATCTTTGGGGACGATTGGCCGGTTCAATTTTTTTTCCGTCTATCTCTAGATGATCTTTTTCTGGGTCGGCTTTTTCTCCTAACTGCACGATTTTGCCATTCCGTCTCACCCGGCCGGCCACGATCATCTCCTCCGCCCTTCTTCGGGAGGCAATTCCCCACTGGGCAAGGATTTTCTGGACTCTCTCCGCCATTTTTTTTAGTTTTTAACCCTTTCTATCTCCTATTATAGGCATCCTAAAAGGGTTTTTTTCGCCCAAAAAGTGAAGAAAAACCGAATATCTTCAGCTGCCTCTTTGATTTTTTGGCGTTGCTGAATCAAGGTATGAATGACAACCTTGCACCCATCCAAAAGTTAGTTTGGGTCTAGGTTTTAAAAATCCCAGGTGGTGATTCGGTAGTAGTGATGGCGGCTTAATCCTTTGCTTTGCCGTGCATTGTAGTCATGGATAAAATACCAAACAGCTCCAACGTGATTCTCCATTTTTTTAGAGAAAGATAGACTCTCTCTCACCAGCCGAGAAATCCTTTTCAGTATTAATTATGGATAATGCACCAATTCATCGGAAGACAGTCATTAAACAACGGCTCGGCTGAGCTCGCCGAACGCCTGGTAGAAGAAGCAGGTCATCAGGTAGTGTTTTTGCCAAAATACTCTACTGATTTAAATGATATCGAACATGATTTTAGTGCATTAAAGAGGGCAAGAATGTATGCTCCTGTGGGGACCCCCCTTGATGAAATTATTCGTACTTATTATGTCGCCTAGTGTCTCGTTCTTATTTGAAATAACTATATTTATCAGAAAAGTCATGATCAAGCTAGAGGTTTAAAGACTGATTCGAGCCAATTATTTTTATTAATAAATATTTTACACAATTCATACCAGGTAAGCAAGAGGGCTACGCCACTACTACCAAATCATTACCCAAAAGAGAAGTTTAAGAACTTAAGCAGAACGTAACCGTTCAGGGGTAGGGGTTTGGGGGGAATCACTTTGATTTAAGAATCGGAACAATTTTGACAAAATTTATCCAGTCCCTGATCTAGAATGTAAACAGCAACGATAGCCGATAAAATTTCTGCAACTTGCGGAGGACATATCAAATATCCTACAATAATATTTGTTAAAGTAGGGATAAGTGCGGGTAAATATTTTTCTCGTAAATTTTCATAATTCGGTTGAAAAATGAAATCACGACATTTATTAAAAACAATAGCAAACCAACAAAAATCAACATTATCTTCTCCCTCTTTAATACTATTACGAGGGGCAATAGATTCAGGAGCATCTGCTAAATCTCCCTCCCATTCCTCAATAACATCAAGTGCAATTAAAGCGTTCTCATTGTCTGCAAATTTAATACGGTACTGAGAAATTTTTCTGATGTTAAACGAGTTGTGTCTGACATAATATCATCCTTAAAGCCAAAACCAATTTTTTTCTATTATCTCAGCTTATTAGCTCCTAATCCCAGCAAAGCAAAAAAGCGGTTAAAGATGTCGTGAGGGCAATCCCTCGCTTTAGCTTGTCCGCAACTTTATAATCGTCTCGTCGCTAAGGGTTTTGATTTTACCGATGGCAAGTTAATCCAGTCAAGATTAGCTTAGAAGACTAAGAAGAAGCGAATTTTTGGGGATGAGAATTTACTTTTGTCAAAAATCATTACATATTCGCAACAAAATAAACTTTTTTGAGCAAATTAATGTACCATACTTAGACAAGGCGATCAATTATTTTGACCGCCGAGATTTTTAATCATTATAAGATTGTTTCCCTTATTGCAAAATTAACAATTACATACCGAACAACAATGACACCAGAATTTAAGTTTATTCCCCTGCAATTTAACTGGGTTGCTATCAATCCTAAACCGATTGGGGTCGTCTATTTTATCGGTGGTGCTTTCTTCGGCACTTTTCCCAATCTGTTCTATCGTTATCTACTCAAACAAGTCTTTGAACGGGGCTATACTATTATTGCTATTCCCTATCGTTTTACTTTTCGCCATTGGAATGTTTCCATAGAAATGGTCAAAGATTTGATTGGATTGAGAAAGGCTATTTATGAAGAAGCTAAGTTTTTAGGCTATGAAGATAACCTTAATTTGTACTTAGAGGATCCCACTGCTGGTAATCCTAATTATTTTTGGATGGGCCATAGTTTAGGGTGTAAATATATCTCCCTTTTAGAGGTTTTAAGTGATGTGGAAAACACAGAACTAGAACAGGTTTTGAGTGGTTGTGTCGGTAAAAATCAAGCCGAAGATATCCAAAAATCGCTGAATAATACCGATATTCATACCGTATCTTTGAAAAATCAACCCTCACTTTTACTGGCTCCTGTAATTGCTGGAATAGATAGTGCAATTCCCATAGCTGCTCTAGCTAAATTAGTGCAGAGTTTGGGTTTAGATGTACAGCCAAACGTGCAGGAAACCCGTTGTTTAATTAGCAATAGTAAGCTATTTAGACTCTTGGAAATTATCGCCTTTGCTAAGGATCTACAGGCTAAAGATACGGTAGTCTGGTTCATTAAAGAACTAAGTCAACAACTCTTAAAACCAGTAGTTCCCTTAGCCAATCGCACCCATCTAGCACCCCTTGGCTGGCGCAATGGCGACCAAGAATTAGCAGATAATGTGATTAAATCAATTCAAGAATTACGCGCTAAACTTATCTCGTGTTATCCCGAAAGTCAGGAAAAAGAGGAAGTCTTAATGAAAATGATTTCTGAACATTAATCAATCGAGGATAGGGAGAGGTTGCTAACGGTCAATATTGCCACCTGAATCGCTTTTTCGATGGCTTGTTGTTTGCTTTCTAAACTAATCCCTTCCTCTTTGCTTCTTTCGGCAATCACAGCACAAATACAAGCGGCAGTAAATCCATAAACCCCCGCCATTTTAAATAAAGTTCCCGCTTCCATTTCATAATTGAGAATATTTAAACGTCGATATTCTTCCGTAATTCCTTCTAAATGGCGCTGAAGATAAGGATTAGCAGAAGACACAATTCTTTCCTGTCCTTCATAAAAACTATCCACAGAAGCGGCAATACCTACATGATAATTTACTCCCAAAAATTGAGCCGATTTGACTAGAGCAACTGTCAAAAAAGGATCCGCCACTGCGGGATATTCTGGAGGAGCAATATCATTAGCTGCACCTTGCCTACATAAAGCCGCTTGGGAGATAATAATATCACCAATTTTTATTCTATTTTGAATTGCGCCACAAGTACCAATACGAATAATAGTTTTAATTCCCACCTGTATTAATTCATTAACCACAATACTCAAAGATGGCGCACCCATGCCACTGGTAGCCAGAAGGATTGGGGTAGAATTATCTAGATAGCCAAGATAACTATTTAATCCGCGATAATCCGATAGTAAACGTGCATTTTGTAAATAAGTTTCAGCAATATAGCGTGAGCGTTCTGGTTCCCCCGATAATAGGGTGATAGTCGGTTTTACTGTGCCTAAATCCTCACTGCTAAAGTTGAGATGATAGGGTTTTTGGTGAGATAAGTTATTGGACATTTAAATCAAATTAAGAGCAGTTACTTTGGTTAAATAGGCTTTTAGTTATTATAACAACTTTAGGTTTAAATTAAAATTAAATATTTAATTATTGACAAAATAGAATCAAGCTTAAGGACGACTATTGATATTAAGTTCTTGCACTAATTCCTGTACTGTGGTTGAGGGATTGGCATCAAAAGGATGTTTTTTTGCTTCATCTCTATCTTGAATAAGTTTTGCTGCATTAGTTATTGCTGTTGTCTGGTATGGCTTTAATTTTTCGTACATATCCTCTCGATTTTTTTTATATTTTTCTTTCTTGTTTAATAATCCATACTTTTGCATCTGTTTAGTTAAAATTGTTAGGTATTTACTTCGGGATGTCGCAATATCCAGATATTGAAAGTGTAAAATAAACCAAATTTCAAAAGCTTCATTAGAATAGGCAATCTTGATATTTTTTTGTTTAGCAAGTCTTTCCGCTTGATTAAATTGCTCTTTAGAACAGTTATCTTTATCAAAAACACACCAGATTTGATCAAATGAGTCATCTTGTTTTAGATTATCTATAATCTGAATAGCTTTGTTGACTAAACTCAAGCTATTTTTACCTTCACCTCGCACCGTAACTTCAATTTTCTTAGGAACATCAAAAGCCTTAAAATAGTTAACTTCAGTTTTTTCTCCCTCGCAAACAATTAAAAATTTTTTTCTTGTTTCTCTAGTCTTAATTTGGCGACGCAAATAATCAGAAGTATTCCTGTTGTTACTCATACTAATTACCAATAATTGTACTTAAATCACCAATAAAAGGTATTGCGCCATAACGACCTTGAATATAATCTTTGTCAAAGGTATTATTATTAATATCAGCAAATTCCACCAAAGAATATAAATCTGTTGCTCCTTGATGATTTTTTTCGGTAAACCAAATTTGATCCCTCCTTAAAAATTTATGACTAAGTAAATTAATATCGTGAGTGGTAAAAATAAGTTGAGCATTTTTGGGATTAGTTTTCTGAGAATTAAATAATTCGATTATACTTCTAGTCATTAAAGGATGAAGTCTGGCATCCAATTCATCAATTACTAAAACTTCCCCTCTTTGCAAAGTGTCTAAAATCGGTGCTGACAGAACCAAAATCTTTTTAGTTCCATCAGATTCATGTTTTTCCATATCAAAAATTTCTAACTCAATCATTTTACCTGTTGAGTCATACTTTGGATGATAGGTTCTTATGGTGGTTTTTATGGTAGCGGACTTTATTTCACCGCTAGAGTGACTGATGATATTTCTGACAACATCCGGTAAATCTTGCAGGAGACTGTCTGAGGAAATTTTTCTGCTTTCTATTTCTAGATTGTCAATACTTAAATCTAATTTTTTAATTAACTTAGTCACATCATCAATCAAGTCTTGTCTATTAGAAAGATGCTCAAGCGTAATCGCTTTTAATGAGTCCATATCTAAATAAGACACAACACCTAAGTGACTAAACCAAGAGACAATTTCCACCGCTAGAGAATTATTAAATTGAGCCGCTAGTGATAAAAACAGAGTATTTTTTTTGGTCAATCCTCTTAGTATATTACCTTGTTCAATATTTTTGCTATATTCTATTTTATCGTCTTGCCGATTAAAAATTTTAGTTTCACGACTTCTGGGCGTACAAAATAACCATTCGGAAACTACTCGCTTTTGAGTTACTTCAAATCCATATCTATAAGTTTTATTTTTTAGCTGAAAAACTACTTCAAAAAAGGATGGTTTATCAACAGTTTCGGTACTTAATCTAAAGGGTTCCACATCTATTTTGTCAGTGATTTGTAATTTTGCAGAATCCATGACAAACCATCGCACAAAATTGAATGCCAGAATTAAATTACTCTTACCACTGGCATTTGCTCCATAAATAGCGGCACTTTTAAGTAAACTAAATTGTTGATTAACCTTAAAAACATTATTTTTATCAAGCTCATCATTACCACAGGCATCCTCCGCAGCTACCATGCTGAGAGTGACTACATCTTTAAAAGAGCGATAATTGCCGACACTAAATCCGATGAGCATTGCATATTAACCCTAACAGTCTCTAAGGAATAAAGGAGACGATACTTTTATTTTATGCACTTGTTGAGCATTTGAACAAGAATTGTCCTCAGAATCGGCAAACAATCACAGGAAAAAAGGTAAGGAATTGATTTTCCTTACCTGATGATTGTAGCCTTTTGAAAACAAATTTACACTTTTGCTGACTCTTTAACTAACTTATCCCAACCCAATTCCTTGAGGTTATTGTTGCGACGCAGGGGACGAGTAGCTAATTCTAAAATATCTCGCGCATTGGTAAAACCATGAATTTGAGCAAAAGTAAATTCTACTGACCATTTAGTGTTAATTCCCCGCGCTTCTAAGGGATTTGCATGGGCCATTCCTGTAATAACTAAATCGGGTTTTAAGTCGTAAATGCGCTGAATCTGATTGTAGTTATCAGGTTTTTCAATAATTTTCGGGATGGGAACACCCATATCATTACAGGTTTTTTCTAGTAATGCTAATTCGGCCGCTTGGTAGCGTTTATCCATGTAGGGAATACCGATTTCATCACAAGTCATCCCGCAACGAATTAGGAAACGTGCCAGAGAAATTTCTAGTAAATTATCCCCCATAAAGAAGACCGATTTACCGCGCACAAGTTGCAGATAATCCTCTAAACTTTCCCAAATTTTTGCCTCTCTTTCTTCTAATCCCTGCGGTTGTACTCCCAAAACAGAACAGATTTTTTCTATCCAAGCGCGGGTTCCATCCGGACCGATGGGAAAGGGTGCGCCAATTAATTTACACTTACGACGACGCATTAAAGTGGTGGCAGTTCGTGATAGAAAAGGATTGACACCAGCGACATAATAACCTTCTTCAATTACTGGTAATTCAGTAAACCGTTTGGCCGGCAACCAACCATCAATTTTAACTCCTTGTTTTTTCAATTCTAGGGTTAAATTGGTCACAATTGGGTCGGGAACGGAACCAAATAAAACTAAAGGAGGATGGTCTTTATATTCCGATTCTTCCTGTTTAATTTCTTCCTTTTTACGTCCAAAAGTTAAGAGTTTCTGGATGGCATTCCGTTCTTCTTTTTCATCTTCGTGCTTAACTTTTTCGGGACATTTATGCACCATGGAAGCGAGGACGGTATCTTCCCCTTGGGTAAAAGCATAATCTAAACCATTAGCGCGCGCTGTCACGATAGGAATACCGATTTCTGACTCTAGTTTCGGTGCTAATCCTTCTAAGTCCATTTTGATAATTTCGGTGGTACAAGTACCAATAAAAACGATAACGCTAGGGTTTCTATCTCGTTTAATTTGTAAGCAGAGGCGTTTTAATTCTTCGTAGTCTTTTAGTTGAGCGGAAATATCCCCTTCTTCTAATTCAGCCATAGCATAACGTGGTTCGGCGAAAATCATCACCCCCATAGCATTTTGCAGGAAGTAACCACAGGTTTTTGTGCCGATAACAAGGAAGAAACTATCTTCGATTTTTTGGTATAACCAAGCAACACAGCTAATCGGACAAAAGGTGTGATAGTTGCCGGTTTCACAATCAAATTGTAAAGCGCTCGGTTCTTGAGTGGCGGTCATGTTTTTTGGTTCTCCTTTAACTTGGTTTATTTAGGTTTTCTTGTTGTAACTCTTGGCGGATTTTTTGCAGTACAGGATCCTCAGTAGGATATAAAGAATTACTTAATTCTCTTTCTTTCTTTTCTAGTCGTTTTTTCTCAGGATCAAAATTTAATCCTAAAACTTCTAGAAGTTTGTTTCCATCGGAACTAAGCTGACAAAAGGGATACATCCACACTGATAATTGAGATTCTAAAACGGTCATTGCACCTATAATGATGTCAGCACTAGGACGTTTACCACCGTCGGGAGTTTTTCGCCACGAATCTTTAGAATCCATTAAAGACTTAATCCACGGTTGATTGTTTTGGTAGTAATCTAACCATTTATCTGGTAAGATTTTTAGCAATTCCTCAAAAATAATTACTTTGTTTTTTTCGACTGATAATTGTTTTTCTCGGAATCCGTTGAGATATTCAGTGTGCGAATTAGAAATCAGTAATTCTTTTTCCGATTTTTCCAACTCCTTTTTTTCAGAATCAAAATTTAGTCCTAAGACTTCTACCAGTCTGTCCCCATCGGAACTAAGTTGACAAAAGGGATACATCCACACTGATAACTTAGGTTCTAAGGCTGTTGCTGCCGCTATAATTATGTCAGCACTGGGACGTTTACCACCGTCGGGAGTTTTTCGCCACCAGCCTCTAGAATCCATTAAAGACTTAATCCAAGCTTGATTATTTTGGTAGTAATCTAACCATCGCCTTGGTAAGGTTGCTTTTAATTCCTCAAAGTTGCTCATTTTGTCCCCTTGACTGAATAATGATGTTTTCCCTATTAGAATTCCCAATGAGAGGAAAAAATGATCATTATCGAGTCCTCGATAAAATTCGTGGGTAGGGTGGGTTAGGCGACGATAAGTTAGACTATTAACTAATAAGTTAATTATTCGCAGTAACCCACCCAGAAAAAGAGTTTATTGGTGGTTATTGGTGGGTTACGCTGTCCCTAACCCACCCTACAAAATAATCTAAACCATCATTAGATCTAATTCCGCCTCGGCGTTAACTTTGGGTTTATCGGCATTAAGATAGAAATCCGATAATAAAGTGAATAATTCCCGGTCGGCAGATTCTTTGGGAATAACTCCTTCTGGTTTGGCTAAAATCTGATCGGCAATGTTGAGATAATAGTCACAAACATAACTTAACATCGGATCCTTGTCGGCCATTTCAAAGAGAGTTTGACCTTTAACTCTGGAGACGCGAATATCTTCAATTAAGGGTAAAACTTCTAACACTGGCATGGGAACATGATCTACATATTTATTAATTAAATCGCGTTTTGAGGTGCGATTACCAATTAATCCGGCTAGTCGCAGGGGATGGGTGCGCGCTTTTTCTCGGACGGAAGCGGCGATGCGATTGGCGGCAAAAAGAGCATCAAAGCCGTTATCTGTGACAATTATGCAGTAATCGGCGTAATTTAAGGGTGCGGCAAATCCTCCACAGACCACATCCCCCAAAACATCGAACAAAATCACGTCAAATTCATCAAAAGCGTTCAATTCTTTTAATAATTTCACCGTTTCCCCGACGACGTAACCGCCACAACCGGCACCGGCCGGGGGGCCACCCGCTTCCACGCATTTGACGCCACCGTAACCGTCATAGATAACGTCTTCGGGCCAGATGTCTTCGTAGTGAAAATCTTTTTCTTGCAGAGTATCGATGATTGTGGGAATCAGAAAGCCTGTCAGGGTGAAGGTGCTATCATGCTTGGGGTCACAGCCTATTTGTAGGACTTTTTTGCCTCTTTTGGCTAAAGCGGCCGAAATATTACAGCTTGTTGTCGATTTACCGATGCCACCTTTTCCGTAGACTGCGAGTGTTAAAGGCATGGAAGTTCTCCTAAATTTGCGCTTGAATGGTGAGTTTGTTTATCAGTGCTTCGATCGCAATTATTGACCATCTCCCCGCCCCTTGGCAAGAGGCTCAATTTTTATCTGCTATAGCTAGAGTGAGATTAAAAGCGTAAAAATCAGAAAAATAATTTTTTAGAGCTTATAAAGTCTCTGAAATTGATAAAAACTTATAAAAACAGCTTTGTTTATATATTTACTTTAAATACAAACAATAAACAAAAAACCGCCAAAGCTTTACAAAAACTCGATAAACAGGGTTTTACCGTGCCAAACCCAGACAAAAAAGGTCAAGATAGAGGCAGTCTAGAGACTGATGTCAGATTTTCGTGAATAATCATTACAATTTTCCCGGTCAGCAGATTAAATAAATCGATCCTGAGAAGGATGCTGAAAAAAGCTGTAGTACAATTAGAACAAAGTACCTGTAGGGTTTCCTATGCGAGTTAAGCAAAAAACGCTGACTACACTCTTGTTAGAGAATAAGGCTCCTAAATATCGACCTTTTCTGGGTTTTTTTCTCACTGGGGTTCCCTTGCTCTTTTTAGCCTATGTGGTTTATTTCCAGCGTGCTTATCTCGACTGCATTCGGTTAGGTACAAAAAGGATAGATTGTCAATATGTCCAAGAGTATAATTTTCCTGTTTCTAGTCGGGAAAATTTTTCTTTAACTCACATTAAAGCTACGGCTGTCTATCAGGAAGTTTTTATCAGTGTTGAGCAGGAAAAAACTGTTAATAACACGGTTTTATTGGTCGGAAGAAATAACCATCTCTACATCGAGAATTTTCGGGATGTGCAGTCAGCTAGTGATTTTAAAACCCGATTTGAGAGTTTTGTGAATAGATATCAAGCTCAGGAAATTATTGCCAAAAGTCCCCTAGATACCTTGTCAGCACTGCTAGAACACCACCATAATTATCCCTATTATCTCTGGGGTATGTTATGCTTATTGTCAGGTCTATTGTTACTTTATGATGCCAGCTATTGGGAGATTTATATCTTTAATCAAGGTACCGCTACCCTAACCCGTAGGCGACAACATTTAACTTTTAGAAGTGAAAGTGATTATCTTCTAGAGAGAATTGTTGAGGCAAAGGTAGAAGATTACAAAGGCTTTTTGGGGTCTAATTACCGACGGATTATTTTAACCTTATCCAACGGGGAAAAAATTATTCTGAATCGCCGTTTACTGAAATCTATCAGTAACGGAAAAAGGGAAGAAAAAATCCTGGCAATGATTGCCGAAAAGTTAAACTTAACTCAAGAGGAAGTGTTAATCTAAGTAAATGCGCTCAAATTCTAGCTACTTAAAGTCTCTTTTTCTCGGTTTCCTATTAGTGACCGTGTTAGTTTATATATTGCGCGGCATGGGAATATTATCTTTTTTACCAGGAGGATTAATTTTGTTATTAATTCTCTCTTCCGTGGTGACGGGAATTATCTACGGAATCGATAAAACCCGCCGTTTTTAGGAAAATATTGGCTCTTACGAGAAGAGCCGAACGGTTCTAACGTCAATGTCAAGATTGCGGTAGTTACAGCGTTTCTCAGATAGATGAGGTTCGTTCTTGCGTCTAAAACACTTGATTAGCAAGGATTACTGTATGCTTCACCTTTACGAGAAAGGTTGTAGGGTTTGCTGAATAAATCTGATACCAAATCCCTTTTTAATAGTGTGATTAACTCTCAAGTTATGAATTGTTTCTCCCCACACCCCACACCCCACACCCCACACCCTGTCCCCATGAAAAACTTTTTCAGCAGACCCTAGTTAGTTTCTGAGCAATCCCACTCAGAAAAATATCGGCTGCATCTCCTATTTGTGCTATGAGATGCAGCCATTGCCAAAGGCTAACACCTAGGCTAATTAACTGGGGACTAAAGAAGATTTGAACGCAAAAATTTTCTCGATTACCTCTTCTACCACCTTATCAGGAGTGGAAGCACCAGAAGTCACTCCGACGACAATTTTTCCCTCATTTAACCAGTTATCGGTGATAATTAAATCGTCCCCTAAAGGTTTATGTTCGATGCGATTACCGGGGAGAATGCGCTCGGCACTATCGATATGATAGGAGGGAATGGCACGCTCGATCGCTATTTCCTGTAGGTGAGTGGTATTAGAGGAATTATAACCGCCAATTACCACCATTAAAGAAAGTGGTTCTTTCACCAGTTCAAACATGGCATCTTGACGCTCTTGAGTGGCATCACAGATGGTATTAAAACTCATGAAATGATCTTTAAAATTGATCGGTCCGTACTTTCTCAACATAGTATGCTCGAAGAGTTTGCCAATTTCCTCCGTTTCACTTTTCAGCATCGTGGTTTGATTGGCAATACCGATATAATCTAGATCGAGATCGGGATCGAAACCCTGGGAATGAGCATTTTTAAACTTCTCTAAGAACTCGTTTTTATCGCCACCGTGGAGAATATAATTAGCGACATAATTAGCTTGAGCCAAATTTAAAACGATTAGATAAGTGCCGGCAAAAGAGCTAGTGGCGATCGTTTCTTCGTGATTATATTTGCCGTGAATAATCGAAGTATGGGCGCTTTTTTTGTGCTTTTCCACGGAATTCCACACCTTAGAAACCCAGGGACAAGTGGTATCCACAATCATGCAACCCTTATCGTTAAGTATTTTCATTTCCGAGACACTGGCCCCAAAAGCAGGTAAAATCACCACATCCCCCGATTCCACCACACTAAAGTCTTTTTGGCCATTTTCCACCGGAATAAAACCCACGGCCATGGAGCGCAGACGCTGATTAACCGAGGGATTGTGAATAATTTCGTTAGTAATCCAGAGACGTTCCTGGGGAAAATGTTGACGAGTTTCGTAGGCCATAGCGACAGCGCGTTCTACCCCCCAACAAAAACCAAAAGCTTGAGCGAGATAGATTGTCACGTCACCCCGTTGTAAATGATAATTATTTTCACGAATTTTTTGGATCAGGTCGCTTTGATACTCATTGGTCATCGCATCCATTACTTCCTCTTTATGACCGAATCCCTTGCGGTTATAGTTATCCGATTGCTGTAGGGTACGTTTAAAGGATTTTGTATCCATGATTCTCTGATAGGGGTATTGGTGGCGCTAAATTGGGTGAGACAGTAGCTTGTCATATATTAAACATACCTTATCTAGTCGGCGCGGGAGGCTTTTAGAGACTAGAGAGAAATTCCTTGTCGATATCGTAACCAAACTGTTGAGCGAAAAATTTTAAGCGAGATAAAGCAGGAATTTGCTGACTTTTCAGCCAATCAGACAAAATAAAGAGTTTTTGCATCACAAAAATCTCCAAAGCTTCGGGATTATATTGAATTCCTTCCCCGCGATGGAATTGATGGGGGACTAACATAGCAGCATAACGGGCGATTTCTCCCTGTTTTGGGTCAAGAATAAAGATTAGCCAGGGATAAACCGCATCTAAACGCAGAAACCACAGCCTGACTTCTGGTATCTCTGATAATTCCCGCATATCACCCTCCGCACGAGGATAATCTATCTCTAATTGTAGAGCTTGTTCCAGTTCTGCGATCGCTGCTCGCGACTGATAATCTTGAATAATAGTCTCTAAAGATGAGAGATCGAGATTTTGGATTTGATTGGGGTTAAGAGCGATTTTGACAGTCATAGGGGCAAATAAAAGGTTATATCGGGCGAAATTACTGTTTTTTATCCCTAGATCGACAATGATCTATCTCAGAAAATACTCTCGATCGGGACAAAAAAACTAAGTATGACTATTCTCTCACTCCGGAGCGAGAGAGGGAAACTGGACTAAAATCGCCAAGGTTGGATTTCTCCTACAATTTAATCTCCCTTGCACACCGGGGTTTTTTAGATTGATAACTATTAGGGTGATATTGTCCTCGTTTGCTCATCAGTTCCGCTTGACAAAGAGCTAATCGATGACTAATTACTATGGTTATTTTATCGGTGGCCAAAGTGCGAAACATTTGCTAGATTTCCTATTCTCCATTGGCAGCAAGGGAGCCAGTCTTTCATTCAAAAATGAGCCATGCTAAGGATAATTATTCTAGAGAATTTAACCCTTTTTTCCTTAACTTAATTAATGTAATGGCAATCAATCAGGATTATCAAAGAGAGTGATGTCGGGGAAATTAGCTACTTTATCAATTACTTTACCCCAGACAAATCCTCAAACTAGATCGCACAAAGAAGCAAAGAGTCAACTGGTAATCGTGGTGAGGGAATCGGGAAACAAGCTAAGGAATATTAATCCGCTCACACTTGCGACTACATTTAAAACAAACAAAGGTTGAGTCTTCTCTGACGAATAATACAGATTATTACATTCTCCCGCACTCGAACCAGGGATAAAGGTACAATAGAAGTGTAGGGTTCTGGAGGGTTGCTATGTTTACACACAACTTAGATGACAGAAAACTGCCCCTCGATCGAGAAGGGAAAACTCTGCAAAAACTCACCTATCGTTCACCGAAAATCCACCACCTTGATCGCCCCAGCAATTTGTCAACGGTAGGGAATTCAAGGATTGTGGGATTTAGAAGGAAAATTTGCCCTCGTTATTCTTGATAGAAGTCCTGCGGCAACATTTCCTAGGCATTGCTGATGTCAAAAGTGGCAGTCGCATCAGCAGTTCCCTAGCTGTGATCCCGTGGTTGCCACCAAGCAACTGAAGTAAGACGGGGATATCATCCCAGAGGGGGAAGAGAAACCAGACTAAAATCCCCGGGGTTGGATTTCTCCCACAATTTAACCCCCTCTACACACGGGTAGGGTTGATTCATTTCAATTAAGTACAGCTGATGTTGAGTCAATAAATTTGACCGAAGATTCTCAAGTTTATCTTTTTCTAATCAAAAGAGTTAGTCACAATAACTAATATTTAATCCTCTGCCAATATTTATTATGAAT
>NZ_JADBUB010000073.1:0-39273 GCF_020245865.1 Microcystis sp. M169S2 | reverse complement strand
TGCAATTCCACCAGAACAAGAGGATGAACGGTATCGTCAGCGACTTCTTCACAATTTGCAACGCAAAGCCCAGAAATTAGGTGCTAAGCTTATCTTAGAAACCCAGTCTGACTCTGCCTAAAATTCTAGTTTCTTAGAAGATTAAAAATTATTATTTCCCCTCAAGATGCCTGTCGATGTCCCAGTTTTAGGAAAATAGTTTCTAAATCTTCGCGGCAAGTATAGAATTCGCTTAAGTTGAGACCAGAAACCACTAAAGATTTCAACAATTCGGCACTATCTTCTAGGGTTCCCGTAAATTTAACTCGGAGAGTATTAGTATTAATAATTCTTTGCCAACTTTCCACAAAAACACATTGTTTAAGAGCGGTTTCTAAGGCTTCTAAATTGCCTAGAGTTGTAATCTGCAAGTATTGACCAGCTAGACGTTGATTTAATTCTTGTAAGGAGGTACTTTCCACTAGATAACCTAATTCCATGATGCCCACAGAACTGCAAAGTTCGGCTAAATCACTAAGGACATGGGAAGAAATTAAAATAGTCATACCTGCCGATTGTAAGACTTTAATAATCTCACGAAATTGTAGGCGAGCGATCGGGTCTAATCCAGAAACTGGTTCATCGAGAAGTAAAATTAAAGGTTCATGGATAATCGTGCGGGCTAAACTTAAACGTTGTTTCATCCCCCGGGACAAAGTAGCGATCAAATTATGGCTTTTATTGGTTAATTGTACCAGTTCTAGAACCTCATAAATGCGGCGATGACGTTGGGAGCGAGGGATATGATAAAGACGGGCAAAATAATCCAGATAATTCCAGACATTTAAGTCATCGTAGAGAGGAAAATTATCGGGTAGATAACCTAAATTTCTTTTCAGACGGGGATTACTCTCATCTCTTAAAAGACGTTCTCCGTGCAGATATATTTCTCCCGTTGTTGGTTCTTCTGCTGCCGCTAACATCCTAATTAAAGTGGTTTTTCCCGCTCCATTTGGACCGATTAACCCGTAAACTTCCCCCGCTTCAATCTGTAAATCTACTTGATTAACAGCCCCATGGCGGTCGAATTGTTTGGTTAAACCAACGGTAGCAATGGCTAATTCGGGTGGGTTCATAAAGTTTTTTAGTTAGGTTCTGAGGGTGACTCGCTAACCACGAATACAGGGTTTATCTCCCATGACTTCCGCTGGTTGTTGTCAAATTGTTTAAGTCTTAATATTTTCTCAATTTTTTGATAATTGACCACTGTTACATTTAGTCAATCGAGGAGTTGCTCAAAATTTATCCAGATAACCCACCTCCTATTATGTATTGATATTATAACATCCTCACACAGAACCTAGGAGAGCCGCCTCATCTTCTGACCATTAATAATTGATCGGTAAACACCTTGTATAAAAAGAGTCCAGGCGAAAAAAAGCCAAAAAGCATCCGACTGTATAGCGCGGCACTACATCTCAGAAAAAACATCCTACAATGGAGACAAGAATAATCGGAGATCAATGGGGGTGAGCGTCATGTTAGTGATTTTAACCGACGAACACATTCTCGATACGGGTTCTGTATGTCAAGGCTGTCTTTTAGCCAACCAGCAGGGGCAACCCCGGTGGCGAGAGGGTAAACTAGGCTGTGGTCACTCCTTGGGCAAAGGAGGCAGCCAACAGCCCAATCTCTACGAGTGTCAGATGGGCTTTACAATTGCTAATATTGAAGGCTAATCAGACCTTTTAAATGATCAACTTAGAGTTGAATTAGGGTGGGTTTCTTTGGACTCCGAGGAGAGAATCAAAGCTATTGCTAATCCCCAATTCAGCTTAGATACAATGACAATAATGGCTAAGGGTTTCGTAGCATTGATCGTAGGCTTTTTGGGCTTGGGTTAAAACAGCGTCGGAAATTTCTATATCTAATTTTCTGGCTTGTTTAATAATTTTACCCGCTCTGATATTCTCGGAAGAATCGCCTATACCACGAGTACCAGTGGTTTTTAAAACTCGATATTCTTCAGAAAATCCCGTTTTAGTATCGAGATGACTCTGTAAACTATTAAAGACCAATTGACTTTGGTTTAATACTTGATCGTGGGTGATAAATAAACTCTTTTCTTTGCTGTTAATTAAGCGAGCATAACTTTCTAAGGTGGCTAAACGACCAGTATAATAACCCAGGGCGTGCTGCTCATTTTGATGGGGTTTAATATCTAGAATACTAGCTAAAGTGCGCTTCGGTTCTCGTAGTAAAAATATGGTCTTAACCGCATCAGATTGTAAAAAACTATGATCTAAAAACTTCTGATCGTGAAGAACTTTATCTAAAATATATTTATGATTCATGTTTAAATCTTTCAAACGCCAGTAGAGTTTAAACATTAAAGCTTTAAAATCCTGTTCACTCTCATAAACCAGATGAGTTTCGCCAAACCCGATAATTTCAGTATTAGAATTGAGGATATGGGTCAATAAAGACGACCCCGATCGCATATGGCTAAGAATAAATAAAACCCGATAGGGTTGGGGACGAAAGAGAATTTTATAGGGGTCTTTGGGTGTATCAATGCGTATCTGAAAATACTTATAAGTTAAACGATGGGTTAAACCCTGCCAAGATTGGGGTAAGCGATCGAGGGCTATAGTCATAGGTTAATCAGGAATTGTGTCAACTTGTCGCTAAGATTCCCCTATAATGTATCCCATTTAAGACCCAAACAAAAGTGAGGTTTATACAAAATGGGATTGCCAAGTTGTTCGCTCTGGTTTTTTACGGCGCGAACCGATGTCTGGTTTATGATGAACACTATTCCCCATTTAGTCAAAATGAGTCAGTTTCCCTTCGAGGAAAAGGTACTCGCTATTGACACGGCCCCTTTAAGCGGGGAAAAGGTTAATCGCCCCGGACTGGGTACAATGGAGGAATTAAGAGCCTGTGGTGAAAAATTAGTTGAACATGGCATAATTGATCGCCTAGTGGATTTTAACTACGATCCCAGCTATCGTCAGCGTATCTATCAAAAGCATTTCGGCAGTCCCCTCCGTTCCACCCATAACTACAAAGGTTATCCGATTTTTGGCTCGATCTTCAAAATCGAGTCATGTCGCAGCGACTATATGGTTCATTATGACAGTGACATGATGCTCTACCAAGAACCGGATTACAGTTGGATCCGCGAAGGGATCGAGTTAATGGAAACCCATCCAGAAATGATGTTTGTGCGTCCTTTGTCCGGTCCACCGCGGCCTGATGGTACGATTTATTCTCAGCATCCTTACACAAAAAATCCCGATGGATTCTATCAATTTAAATTTTTTGGCAGCCGTGCCTATCTACTTAATTGTCGTCGCTACGATCGCCTTTTACCGATGACCCCCCTCTGGCGCTCTTATAAAAATACCTTTCTCGATCACTTACCCGATGGTTTAAAAGCTTGGGGCAATATTTTGACCGGCAAAGGAAAACTCGACTCTTGGGAAATTATGGTTTCTCGCTCCCTAGAACAAAGCAACTATTATCGCGCCACTCTCACCAATGCCAAGGGTTGGACTCTGCACCCCAACGAGCGCTCTGCCGCTTTTAGGCAAGCTTGGCCGACTATTATCGAAAAAATCGAAGCGGGTGTTTACCCACCGCCCCAAGCTGGTTATTATGACCTGATCCCCGAATTATGGTACTAAGAGAGCCTTAGTTCTCTAGATCTGAGGTGAGGCGATCATCGCTTAGATTTCATAGCACCGGCTGTAAGCGCCTGTTGTTTTCGTTAAACGATGTAATATTTTGTGTACACCGCAACTCATTGACGATTGCGTAATGTAGAAAGTGAGTGCGGCGACAATTGTACTTGTCAAACAATGATATAGTACAAGTAAATTGCTAATTATCGGCAGGTAGCGTCTGTCATAGATATAGATTGTGGAGTTAAAATATGTCTAGTATAAACACTGGTATTGAGTGGACTGATAAAACGTGGAATCCAACAACCGGGTGCGATAAAATTAGCACCGGCTGTCTGCATTGTTATGCCGAAGCTATTACACAGCGTTTTCCCAAAAACTTTCCCAATGGATTCAGCTTAACTTTGCATCCAGAAAGATTGGAAGAACCCTTACGTTGGCGCACTCCCAGTCGAGTTTTTGTCAACTCAATGAGTGACCTTTTTCATGATGATGTGCCTCTCGACTTTATCAGACAAGTTTTCTCAGTTATTCATTTAACACCTTGGCATATATATCAGATTTTAACAAAGCGACAAAGCCGTTTAGGTGATTTAGCGTCTAAATTAGATTTTCCAGAAAACATTTGGCTAGGTGTATCTGTCGAGAACCAAAACCACATAGATCGGATTGAATATCTTCGGACAGTTCCTGTTTCAGTGCGTTTCATTTCATGTGAGCCACTTTTAGGACCCCTAGAACTTAATTTAACTGGCATTGATTGGGTTATTGTCGGCGGAGAATCCGGGCAAAAACATCGCCAGATGAAACTTGACTGGGCAAGGGATATCCGCAATCAATGTCAAAATTCAGGGGTAGCATTTTTTTTCAAACAAGTTGGGGGAAGGACACCGAAAGCAGGGGGTAGATTACTTGATGATAAAATCTGGGACGAGATGCCTAATGCCTGGAATCAGCATATCCAAACATGGGGAAGTGTCCCACTTAAATCAGCGAGGCGTTCAGAAAAATTAGAGCTTATTGCTTAACTGGAAATGTAACCTTTAAATCATCCGCAAACGTTCCTTTTCGCCGTTTTTTGTCCTCGGGTGAATGTACTGTGACTTTTCCTTGAGATTCAAGATTGCTAAGGGCAGTTTTGTAATTCTTTTTAATGTACGGTTTTCCCACATGATGCTGGTCGTAAATCTCTGCCACCGTCATAGTTTTACCTGAAAAATTGTCCAACAACATAGATTCCAGTTGATCAAGAGGACTGGTTAGCTCAAAGAGTAATGGTTGTTGAAGAGTTGCAGGATTATACTCAAAAGATGGTACGCCCTGCGTCTGTTCAGAACTCTCTTTAGCCATTATCTCTTTCATAATTTCATAGCCTTTAGGATGCTTGCTTACAAAAATTAGGTGATGGCTAGTACGATTTCCCATTTCATGTCTGAAACGAAATGGAAGAACATATTTACCCCCCATTTCTTTCAAGGCTTCACAGATATATTCTACAACGGTTAACTCACGCTCTTGTGGAGTAAGTGTAAATGTTTTCAATCGTTTGCGGAGTTGATCTGCTCCTACTTGTCCGAATAGCGCATTTATGTGTTCTTTGACTGCATCATTATTTAAACCCATGTTGATGCGATTGTAATTGAAGAAGAAGATGCAATCACAACCCCAATCTTTGACGACCGAATTAACAAGTTGAAGAGATAGCCCCTTGTAACCCCAAGGATCAACAAAAAATAAAGTGGGAACTAATTTCATGCTTTGGAAGGTTTTAACTATGTCCTCTCCAACCTCATATTTTGATATTTGAGGGCGGTATTTTAAATTTTCTATGCCCGGAATTGAATCTATAGCTTGTTGAAGAGAATTAACTTTTTCGACATCGGCATCGTTAAAGATCGACACCAGCATATTTCGCATATCTGGATCTGCGATGGCAGTTTCTAGAACTTTTACTGGGGTTGATTTTGAGCCATCTTTATATCGTCCTGCACCAGCAAAAAGGTCAACATAAGCGATTTTCTGGACTGAAGACGATCCCTTAACTTTTGAAATTATAACTTTTGCCCAAGCCCAGAAATATTTCTCAACAATCCTAGCTTTGATCAAGGACTGTTCTTTTTGCTCATTGAAGAAGGAATTTTTAGTCATATCCTAATATGTAGCCTATAATCAACGGATTTAGTATAACATACCTTATTTTTTTTTAAATTAGAGAAGATAGGAGATGAAACAACCCAAAAGAAAACCCAACCACCGCCATGGGGAGATTGGGTTTTCTGGTTATCAATTGATTTTAAGGAGCTAAAGCGTTACCGCGCAGGAGAGAACCGATGGTTTTAACAGTAATCTTCATCTGTACGAGAGGATTAGCGGGAACAACGGTTTTATAGAACCCATTTGGTATCTTTTATAATGTAGATGCTAGGCTGAAAAGGTGAAGCGAAAACCTTGTCCACTATAGGTTTCAGGGAAGAGAGTCTGTAGCCTGTTTAACGGCAATACTTTGGTCTGAACCCCGTCAGTGAATGCGCCACCGTCTAGTCGTCCCCGAAAATCGATACTTTGGAGTAAGCCAAAATGTACTCAAGTAGTATGACGAATGAAGAGTGGTCTATCGTAGAACCGCTATTGCCAAAGAAGAAATTGACTGGCCCCCCGAAATGGACAAAACGACAGATTTTAGATGGGATTTTCTATCAACTCAAAAATGGCGGTAATTGGCGGGACCTCACGAAAGATTTCCCTCCCTACTCCACCGTGTTCTGGCATTATAAACAGTGGAGAAGTCAGGGAATCATCCAAAAAATAATGGAAGAATTACATCGCAGATTACGACAACAAGAAAAAAAACTTGTGGACGAATCTAATTATGATTGATTCTCAAGCCGTCAAAAATACCTGTAATGCGAGTGTTGAGACGAAAGGATTTTGTTTCTACAAGTGCACCAATGGAATTAAACGTCATCTAGGGACGGATAGTCTTGGTTTTCCCTTTTTCGCTCATTGTACTCCCGCCAACCTATCTGATGACCAGGGATTGATTGAGTTGTTAACTCGAGGTATTGACTATTTCAAGTTAAAACCGTCGGAACTGTCTAAGACGACTATTCTTCTAGATAATGGTTATCATCCTGACAAAATAGAGAAAGAGTTGGTTAAGGTCTATCCAGAGATAATGACTAAAATTCAGTTTGAACTGTCTCCAAAACCGTCAAAAACCGAAAAAGCGGAGAAGGGTTTATCAGGATTCGTACCTGTAAAAACTCGATGGGTGATTGAAAGAAGTAATTCTTGGATGGAACGCTGCAAATCTTTAGTCAAAAATTTTGAGCGCACTTTAGAACACTCCACTACCAAAATTCATCTCTGTTTTCTTCGACTTCTACTACGACAATTAGCTGTATCCGGCTCTTCTAGGTTCTGTGTGATAAGTTTAACTTACATAGGATCGATCGATCTTTGTGTCCTCTGTGTCTCTGTGGTTCCCTCCACTCCCTCGCCAGCAATACTGTATCTTAAAATACATTTTACCCACCAAACCTAAGAGAGCCTGTATCCTAAGATACCAAATGGATTCTATAATGACTCTACTAGCCTCAAGATAGCAAAAAACCCGGCGGGAAAATCTCCCCACCAGGTCAAAAAGGCAAAAGTAAAGAATTATTTCTGATCAGCCTTTTTGCTTGACTTATCACCCATTTTGTACTTACGCAAGAAGCGATCAACCCGGCCCTCCGTATCGATCATCTTCTGGGTTCCCGTATAAAAAGGATGATTACCCGACCAAACCTCCACATGAATTTCTGGTTTTGTCGAACCCACCGTCATCACCACTTCACCATTACAGATCACCTTAGCTTCCGGATACCAAGTAGGATGAATTTTTTTCGGCATAATAAACCTCTCTATTAACCTAACGTTTCGAGTATTGAGGCGCTTTGCGCGCTTTGTGAAGACCGTATTTTTTCCGTTCCTTCGCCCGGGGATCCCGAGTCAGATAACCTTCACTCTTGAGGGGAGGACGATTTTCTGGTGCTAATTGACATAAAGCTCTAGCGACACCCAATTTCACTGCGTCCGCTTGGCCGGTCAAACCACCGCCCTCGGCCTTAACGATGATATCATACTCGTTTTCCAGTCCCAAAGTCTCCAGAGGAGCCTTGATCGTCTGGATATAGGTGGGAATGCGGTTAAAATGGGTTTCTCCATCGCGACCGTTAACGGTAATTGCCCCCGTCCCCGGCACCAGACGCACGGAAGCGACCGCCGATTTGCGTCGTCCCGTTCCCCAATAAACTACCTTATTTTTACTGTCCGTGGCTTGCATTGACTTAATTTCCTCCTGCGGGAATCGTATTAATTGCTAAAACTTCCGGTTGTTGTGCCTGATGGGGATGTTCCGCACCGGCATAAACTTTCAGTTTCGTGAACAATTTCCGACCTAAGCTATTTTTCGGGAGCATTCCCTTAACAGCGTGTTCGATAATCCGTTCGGGAATGCGTTTTTGCAGTTTATCGAAGCTTTCTACCTTCATACCACCCGGTCTGCCGGAGTCGCGGCGATAAACTTTCTGTTGGCGTTTTTTGCCCGTCACCGTCACTTTTTCAGCGTTAATAACAATGACAAAATCCCCCGTATCCAGATGGGGGGTGAAGGTGGCTTTATTTTTGCCCCGTAGAATCATAGCGATTTCGGTGGCCAGACGACCTAGACGCTGATCGGCCGCATCAATGACGTACCATTTCTGCTCTAGAGTCTCTAAATTTGGTAGAGGTGTTTTGTTCATGGTGAGTTTGCCTTGGTTTACAAAAATTAATTTTTTTTATTGCCCACCTGGGTGTTGGGGGGTTAGGGTTTTAGGGTTTTAGTTGAAATTCCCCTATTTCCCTATTTCCCTATCTCCCTATTCCCCTATCCCCTATGCTCGGAAATAATAAAGAGGCTGAGTCTCGCACCAGACGCTATCGGCAAAGGGAAAATCGGCGTAACCCACCCGCAGTAAACATAGTCCTTTAGCTGGTGCGGCGTATTTGACCAGTTCTCGGCGCTGATTGACCCAGATGTCGGTAAAGTTTTCTAGCGATCGCTCACCAGTTCCCACCTCCACCAACATTCCCACCAATAGCCGCACCATCCCGTACAAAAAGCCATTGGCTTGGATTTCCATCTGTACAAATGGCCCTTGACGGTAGCATTCCACCCCCTGTACTTCTACCCAAGAATGGTCACGACTAGAGTTGGCACGGTGAAAGGCGGCCAGATGGTGCTTTCCCAATAGGGGCTGTAAGGCCCTGGCCATCAAATCGGCATCGAGGGGACGATGGTAGTAGTGCCAACTAAAGGGACTAACAAAGAGATTGGGGATGGGGTCGGTATAGAGGGTGTAACGATAACGTCGCCAGAGGGCCGAGAAACGGGCGTGCCAGCGATCGGGAACTTGGGCTGAAGCCCGAATGACGATATCGTCATCTAGCCGAGCATTGAGAACCTTGGACCAATGGGAGGGTGGGATCGGACTCTGCTGCTGGAAATGGGCAACTTGGGCGGCGGCGTGAACACCGCTATCGGTACGTCCGGCCCCGTGCAGAGTGACGGCATGACCGAGAATATCGGCCAGAGCCTTCTCGATTTCCTCCTGCACGCTCCTGTGATGGGGTTGCCGTTGCCAGCCGTGGAAATTAGTTCCCACATACTGGATAACTAGGGCGATCCGCGACTGGGGGCAAGCTGTCATCGTTACATCAGTTCGATAATCGCCATGGGGGCATTATCCCCGCGACGGCGCAGGGTACGCACCACCCTGGTATAACCGCCGTTACGACTGCCATAACGGGTCTGGGCGCCTTCAAAAAGGGCGTGAACCAGTTGTTTGTCGTAGATGTAGCCCATGGCTTGGCGACGGGCGCTCAGAGAACCGTCTTTAGCTAGGGTGATAATGTGGTCTACCTCTGCTCGCACCGCTTTCGCTTTCGCTAGGGTGGTGGTGATCTGACCATGGCGAATTAGCTGGGTGGCCAAGCTGCGCAGCAGTGCCTTTCTTTGGTCAGCTGGTAGACCCAATTGAGGCACTTTACACCGATGTCTCATGGTATTTTCCTGGAATTGGGTTTACTTGCTTTTTTCTTGGGGTAGGGTGATGCCTAACCGTTTTTGTAGGGCTTCAATGACTTCTTCCGCCGATTTCTGCCCAAAGTTTTTGATTTCTAAGAGATCTTCTTGGCTGTAATCGAGGAGGTCGGCTACGGTGTTGATCTGCGCTCGCTTCAGGCAATTGTAGGCGCGCACGGATAATTGTAGTTCCTCGATCGGAATTTGGTTTTCTTGGTTGATCTCTTGGTCGTCAAAGTTACCGGAGGATTCGAGGGCGTTGAGATCCTTGAGCGGGTTAAAGAGATTAACTAGCATATCGGCCGCTTGGGAAAGGGCTTCTTTGGGGTTAATGCTCCCGTTTGTCCAAATTTCTAAGAGCAGACGATCTCTAGCTTGACCGCTTTCGGAACGGATATCTTCGACGCTGTAGTTGACTTTGGTTACGGGCATAAAGATAGAGTCGATTTGCAGAAAATCTAGCGAAGTGGCTTCTTCTTTACTGCGATCAATTGCCCGGTAGCCTTTGCCTTTTTCCACGCGAAATTCCATCTCTAGCTTGGCCCCTTCGGCTAGGGTGGCGACGTACTGATTGCGATCAACTATCTCGATTTCTGAGGGTAAATCGAATTGTGCCGCCACTACTGTCGCCGGTCCAGTTGCCACTAAACGCCCGATCTGGGTTTGATTGGTGTAGCTTTTGAGGATGATTTCTTTCATGTTGAGCATGAGTTCCATCACGTCCTCGCGTACCCCCTCGACGGTGGCAAATTCGTGATTGACTCCCGCGATCCGCAGGGCTGTCACGGCCGCTCCTTCCAGATTGGAAATGAGAATCCGTCTCAGGGCATTACCTACGGTCGTACCCTGGCCTCTTTCCAGAGGTTCTAGTACGAATTTACTGTACTGACTCTGATTCTTGTAAGTTTTTGCTTCTACACACTCGATTTGAAATTGCGCCACCGATTGACCTCCCTTGTTCAGTTTTCAGTTATCAGTTATCAGTTATGAGTTTTCTTTGGCTTTCAGCGTTTAGCGTTCGGCGTTCGGCTTTTTGAGCAGATGGTCTTTGACGACCGGATTCTGCGGCTGATGCGCTCAAAGCTAACGGCTGCTGGCCTCAAGATCCCTGTCACCTGAAAAAGCTGTTCACTGTTTACACTCTCCGGCGTTTGGGAGGACGACAACCATTGTGGGGGATGGGAGTCACGTCCCGGATCAGGGTGATTTCTAATCCTGCTCCTTGCAGGGCCCGGATTGCGGTTTCCCGTCCTGCCCCAGGGCCACTAACCATCACTTCTAATTGACGCATTCCCTGTTCGATCGCTCGGCGGGCAGCGTTATCGGCGGCGGTTTGGGCGGCGAAGGGGGTTCCTTTTTTGGCTCCTTTAAAACCACTCGATCCCGCCGATGCCCAAGAGATCACATCGCCTTTGGTATCGGCGATCGTGACAATGGTATTGTTGAAGGTCGATTGAATGTGAGCGACTCCGGTAGGAATATTTTTCTTCTGTTTTTTCGGTCCGGTTTTTTTGGTTGGTCGCGCCATAGTTTTTCTTGATTGGGGGATATCGCAATGAATAAAAAATTATTTCTTGGAGGGGGCTTTTTTCTTCCCTGCCACTGTCACCCGACGACCGCGACGAGTCCGCGCATTGGTTCGCGTCCGTTGCCCGCGCACGGGTAATCCTAGCCGATGCCGACGACCTCGATAGGTGCCGATATCGGCGAGGCGTTTGATGTTCATCGCCTCCCAGCGTCTCAAATCCCCCTCGATTTGATAATTTGTCTCGATATAAGTCCGTAGCGCCGCCACGTCTTCATCGCTGAGATCCTTGACCCGAGTGTCAGGGTTAACACCCGTCGCAGATAAGACTTCTTGGGAACGCGATAGACCCACTCCGTAGAGGTAGGTCAGGGCGATTTCCACACGCTTATCGCGAGGTAGGTCTACACCAGCTATCCTTGCCACGCTTTTTTTTTCTCCCTATGAACGATTTTTTTTCCGAAAACGACTACAATTAACGGTAACGATTCTCTGCCCCAAGACAGTGACTTTGGTGGTTTAACCTTGTCTCTGCTTGTGTTTGGGGTTAGAACAAATTACCATGACTCGACCGCGCCGACGGATGACGCGGCACTTTTCGCACATTTTTTTGACAGACGCTCTAACTTTCATGCCTAACTATTCTGGCAACACTGCAAGCTTATTATTATATCAGATTTCTTTTACTCGTGTCACCTATTTTTTTAAAATAAATTTGGCCGCTTATTAGACTTTTTGGCTTCTCTGCCCCCATTTGTCCCTATTTTTTTTGATTTTTCAGGCGATAGGTAATTCTTCCTTTGGTTAGGTCGTAGGGGGTGAGTTCCACTTTGACTCGATCGCCGGGGAGGATTTTGATATAATTACGGCGGATTTTGCCGGATATGTGAGCTAAGACGTTGAAACCGTTATCTAAATCCACCCTAAACATGGCGTTGGGCAAAGATTCGGTGACGGTTCCTTCCATTTCGATGAGATCTTGTTTAGACAAAGTTAATTCCTCAATTTCACTGGAGACAATTTATTTAATGATTCGGCAGCAGCAAGCGTGCTGTCACCACAGTTCCCCCAGTATAGCTTATCAGTGATCAGTGATCAGTTATCAGATGCGAGTTTTCAGTTCACAGCAAAAAAGCTCCCCATCTTCCCTCTCCCATCTCCTGACTCCACTCTCCACCCCCATCTCCCCACTACTAGGCAGTATTAAGTAGTAAGATTTAGACAATAAACATTTTAACATTGCTGTCTTTTCATTGATGACTGATTACTGTTCACTGTTCCCTGAAAAGCTGGATTATTCTACGACAATTCGCCATTCATGTAGTTCATATTCCACACAACCATTCTCGATTAAAGGATCGCGAACTATAATTGCTTGGGCTTCCTCAAGAGAATCGGCCTTAAATAATAACATTCCGCCGCCCCTTTCTGCCCAATAACCAGTTTTTGCTGCTCGTCCTTGGCTAATTAAATCACGCACATAGTCCTTATGGGCGCTGACATAGCGATCAAAGGTAGTTTTATCAACAATGCCTTTTTCTATCTTGACAAACCAGGGCATAAATTCTCAGGAGGCTAAGACTGATTAACAATCATATAATTATACCGATTAATCTTGACCGTCGAGGGTGCAATGTAACAGAGCTATACAATTAGCTAGAGTTGTTGAAGACTGCTAGAATCGAGGTGACAGCTTCATTTCTGTAGCTTTGCTTGCCTCCATGAATCAACCCCAAGGATCTCTATTTTTTATCGCACTTTTGCCGCCGCCAGAAGTACAGGAAATTGCCACAAAAATCAAGGTAGAGTTTGCAGAAATTTACAATAGTCGCGCCGCCCTGAAATCGCCTCCCCACGTCACTCTCCAACCCCCTTTCCGGTGGAATTTAGAACAATTACCGGATTTAGAAAGATGTTTAGAGGAATTTGCTGGCTTGCACGCTCCTATTCCCCTAATTCTCCAGAATTTTGCCGCCTTTAAACCGCGAGTCATTTATATTAATGTCCAGAAAACCCCAGAATTATTAACCCTACAAAAACGGCTTTTACAGCAGCTAGAATCTTCCTTGAATATCAGCGATAATGCCTCAAAAAGCCGAGCTTTTTCGCCTCATTTAACCGTTGGCTTCCGAGATTTAACTAAAGATAATTTCTGGAAAGCTTGGTCAAAATATGCTGATCAAGAGCTATTTTTTGAGGTGATGATCGATCAAATTACCCTCCTAATTCATAACGGTAAGCACTGGAAAATTTATCGGGAATTTTCTCTATAATCCGGACCCTTGCAGGTTTCTATCTACAGAGGAAGGGGTTCTAGTGCTAAAATAGGAGAGAGCAGTTTTTAAAGCTTCATTTCTGGCTTTTTGGCGATATTTTAACCTATAGAGCGATTTTATGGCCACTCCGCCGCCCTGAAACCTATGTTACTCAAAAATCCCCCGAAAATCTCCCCCAATCTGATCAAACAGCTAGAAGCGATCCTTGGCAAAGATGGAGTCATCCGTCGCAAAGATGAATTATTAACCTACGAGTGCGATGGTATCACAGGATACAGACAAAGACCCGCTCTTGTGGTATTGCCCCGCAGCACTGCAGAAATTGCGGCGGTGGTGAAACTCTGTCACGATAACGAGATTGCCTGGGTAGCGAGGGGGGCAGGAACGGGCTTATCGGGGGGGGCGTTACCCTTAGAAGAGGGGATTCTCATCGTTACGGCGCGGATGAATCAGATTCTCAGGGTTGATTTAGATAATCAAAGGGTGGTGGTACAGCCCGGGGTGATTAATAATTGGGTGACGCAAGCGGTAAGCGGGGCGGGATTTTATTATGCACCGGATCCCTCTAGTCAAATTATCTGCTCGATCGGCGGTAATGTGGCGGAAAATTCTGGCGGGGTTCACTGTTTAAAATACGGCGTGACTACCAATCACGTTATGGGCTTAAAAATCGTCCTTCCCGACGGTTCAATTATCGATGTGGGGGGTGCGGTACCGGAACAACCGGGCTACGATTTAACCGGTTTATTTGTGGGTTCCGAGGGAACTTTAGGCATCGCCACGGAAATCACCTTAAGAATCCTGAAAACTCCGGAATCTATCTGTGTTTTACTGGCCGATTTTACCAGTATCGAGGCGGCGGGCCAAGGGGTGGCGGATATTATTAAATCGGGAATGATTCCGGCGGGGATGGAGATTATGGATAATCTCAGTATCAACGCCGTGGAAGACGTGGTGGCTACCGGCTGTTATCCCCGGGATGCCGAGTCGGTTTTATTAGTGGAATTGGATGGTTTAGGGGTAGAAGTCGCCAGTAATAAACATCGGGTTGCCGAGATTTGCCGTCAAAATGGGGCGAGAAATATCACCACGGCTAATGATGCCGAAACCCGCTTGAAACTCTGGAAGGGCAGAAAAGCGGCTTTTGCGGCGGCGGGGAAAATTAGCCCTAATTATTTTGTGCAAGATGGGGTGATTCCCCGCACTCAATTGGTCTATGTTCTTCAGGAAATTAAGGCTTTAAGTGAAAAATACGGTTATAAAATCGCCAATGTTTTCCACGCTGGGGATGGCAATTTACACCCGTTGATTCTCTACGATAACAGGGTAGAGGGGGCCTGGGAAGAAGTGGAGGAATTAGGCGGTGAAATTCTCAAACTTTGTGTGCGGGTTGGCGGCAGTTTATCGGGGGAACATGGTATCGGCATCGATAAAAATTGTTATATGCCCGCTATGTTCAACGAGATTGACTTAGAAACTATGGGCTATGTGCGGGATTGCTTTAATCCCAAAGGTTTAGCTAACCCGGGGAAATTATTCCCCACCCCGCGCAGCTGTGGGGAAGCCGCTAATGCCAAAATACAAGGGTTTGGAGGGGTGGATGTGTTTTAGGTTATCGGCAAGTATTGACTGATGACTGATTACAGTCCAGCTTGGGGTCCTAGGGGCAGATTGATATTAGAGGGGAAAACTGGCACTTGTCTTTCCAGAAAGCGTTGAGTGACTAATTCTCGGAAAATCTCTAGGTCTTTTTGCCATTGTCCCAGATATTGTTTGAGCAGATTTAATCGATCGCTGCCCTCGGCCAGATTATAGTTAAAGTTGCCGGCAAATAATAGTGCCGCTAAGGTTTGGCCATCAGGTAATTGCAATTTTGCCTCGTTAATCGCCACGGATAGCTGAGAGGTTTCTAACTGATAAAGTAGATTGATGCCGGCTTGTAGAGGGGCTATACCGAAATTGAGCCAGGGACCGGGGGCCAGAAGAGTTTCGGTGATGTATTTTTTAGCGGCATCGGGGCTACTAGGGAGAGGAACAATACTTTTTGGGGCGATACTCAGGGCTTGATATTCGGCTAAAGGGAGTTTATCTAGATATAAACCGACAATTTCCGGCAGTTTCAGGTTCAGGCTATCGGGAGAGTTAATCATCTCCACAAAGGTAATTTTCCGGGGTTGGGCGGCGATGCCGATGCCATTTTGAAAATTAACTTGAGCGTAATTAGGATTGAGTACTGGCTGGCCATTTAATTCCCAGTCGGGGGGAACTATTCCCGAATATTTGAGGAAATCAACCGTTAGCATGGCGGGATTAAGGCTTTTGGCGGTAATTGCGATGGAAAGTTCTTGTATTTCCCGCAAACTAACCAGAGGTTGATTGGAGTTATTGTCAGTGGTGGCAGTCATCAATTTTCTCCTTGGATATTTAAGTTTTCTTTCTAAGTGGGTGGGGGTTAAAAATTGTTCAGAGCTGCCCCTTATTAAGGGGGGATCTAAAGACAAAATCTATCTTCAATTTAATTGAAACCACTTACTTAGGGTTACAGTTAAATTATTCTGGGTCTCGGTGGCTTAGTCACTATCACTCAGACACAGGACAAGAGAGCCATTCCAGATAAGTATTACTCAATTCTTTCACAGCTAATTCATAGAACCTCTGACCGTGTTCGGGAGTCGCTAAAGCAGGATTGGACCCCATACGACCATCGGGGTAATTTTGGCGAAAATTAGCCGCGCCGTAAATATCATGACCAGAAGCCACTTTTTCGGATAAAAAGGCGTTTTTAAGGCTCTCAGGGTAAAGATACTGAGTTAACGCCACTTCGCTCGGTGTAGCGTGGGAACCCTCCTGATCTCCATACAATTCTTTGGCTAAAAGATAAACTTCTCGCACCATAAACCAATTGGCCACTTGACATTTAACCTCGTTTGTGTTAGGTAAATTGAGGGAATCCAAATGATAATAGGTTTCC
Organism: Microcystis sp. M169S2; assembly: GCF_020245865.1. Classification (NCBI taxonomy): domain Bacteria; kingdom Bacillati; phylum Cyanobacteriota; class Cyanophyceae; order Chroococcales; family Microcystaceae; genus Microcystis; species Microcystis sp. M169S2. The sequence continues at coordinate 22,727 of NZ_JADBUB010000073.1, read as the reverse complement.
GAAAAAGCGGCTTTTAGGGTGGCAATATTGCCCCCGTGACCATTAATGAAGAAAAATTGACGAAAACCGGCTCTAGCTAAACAAGTCACATAGTCGAGGATGACTTGAATCAAAGTGCTAGGACGAAGACTAATTGTACCGGGGAAAGCCGTGTGATGTAGGGCCATACCGACATTTAAGGTGGGTGCTACCATTGCTCGTACCTGTGTCCCTACTCCTTTAGCGATCGCCTCAGCACATAGAGCATCTGTACCAATAAGTCCCGTCGGCCCGTGTTGTTCCGTGGAACCAATAGGAATAATAATTCCCTGAGATTGTTCTAGATAGGATTCCACCTCTAACCAGGTGGATAACTGTAATAACATTCGGCTCTACCCCCCCGAGTGCAGGTTGACCAATTGAGATAAAATTAGGACGAATAATCAAGTATTTTTATGTTAACCCTTGACACCCCCCCCTTGTCGGCGAGTACGGATTTCGTTCCCAATCATCGGATTTTAATCGTTGAAGACGAAGAAGTGATTCGGGATATGATTATTTTGGCTTTGGAAGAAGAAGGTTACGAGGCTCTCGGTGTTAGTGATGGTCGCGCTGCTCTAGAATTACTGCAAAGTCAAGAATCTAGTAATCACGGTGAATCTCGGTTTGATTTGGTCGTTTTGGATTTAATGCTACCCCAAATCAACGGTCTTGATATCTGCCGTCTGTTGCGCTATCACGGCAATATTATCCCGATTTTAATCTTAAGTGCTAAGGCCAGCGAAACCGATCGAGTTTTGGGTTTAGAAGTGGGTGCCGATGATTATCTGACTAAACCCTTTAGTATGCGAGAATTAGTCGCTCGTTGTCGCGCTCTGATTCGTCGTCAAGGATTTACTTCCCTAGCTGCCGCTCCCGTGCGAAAATTCCGCGATGTTTTTCTCTATACCCAAGAATGTCGGGTGACAGTGCGAGATGAAGAAATTAACCTTTCTCCTAAAGAATTCCGTCTCCTCGACCTATTTATGAGTTATCCGCGCCGAGTTTGGTCAAGAGAGCAGTTAATTGAACAAATTTGGGGACCAGATTTTTTAGGAGACACCAAAACCGTCGATGTTCACATTCGCTGGTTACGCGAAAAACTAGAAATCGATCCCAGTCAACCGGAATACCTGATTACTGTACGCGGTTTCGGTTATCGTTTTGGCTAGGTGAGCGATTATATTTTCCCGATTAGCGATCGCCGCTCGCGCAGACAATGACTATTTTCGCTTTTATTTTCGGAGTAGTTTTAGGTTTGAGTATTTGTTATTGGCAAGTCTCACGCTTAAATGGAGAGTTAAAGCGAAACCTAAGCGCTCTCTCGGATTCGGTGGATTTGTCGGCCTCTTTTCCCGTTACCTCCCTAGTGCGTCGAGAATTACAGTTTCTCTCCCAAAGTCTGCAAGAGCGAGAAAAGAGTTTAGAAATTCAGAAATCCTTGCTAGAAATAGCGCCGATCGCCTATCTTCATATAGATGCCGATAATCAACTACTCTGGTGTAATCAACAGGCAATTACCCTCTTAAAACTCGATCGCTGGCAGCCAGATCAGGTACGTCTGCTGCTAGAATTGGTGCGCTCCTACGAATTAGATCAATTAATTCAAGAAACTCGCCAAAAACAGAGTCCACAGGTGCAAACTTGGACTTTTTACCCGACTAATTATCCTGTCACTCCCATTAGCGATCGCCAAGTGATTGCTCCTAAATCGATTGCCTTGAAGGGTTACGGTTATCCCTTGCCAGAAGGTGAAATCGCTGTATTTATCGAAAATAGACAGCCTTTAGTGGAATTATCGCAAAATCGCGAGCGAGCTTTCTCTGACTTAACTCACGAGTTACGCACTCCCTTAACCTCCATTTCTCTGCTCACCGAAGCTTTACAAAAACGCCTCCAAGCTCCCGAAAGACGCTGGTTAGAACAAATGGGGAAAGAAGTGGAGCGTTTGAGTCAATTAGTCTGCGATTGGCTAGAAATCAGTGAATTACAAGCGGATGCGGGGCGCTCTTTACAATACCAGATGATTAATCTAGAGGACTTAATCACCGCTGCTTGGCAGACTGTCACCCCAATAGCCGCCCAAAAACAGATTAGCTTAGATTATTCCTCTCCGGTGGATTGGACGGTAGAAGTCGATCACTCTCGTCTGCTGCAAGTTTTCCTGAATCTCTTTGATAATGCCATTAAGTATAGTCCCGATCAGGGGAAAATTCGCCTAGAAATTCGAGAAATATCCGATACTATCGGGGAAAAATGGCTGAAAATTGACGTTATCGACAACGGCAAAGGATTTAACGAAGCGGATCTACCCTACGTTTTTGATCGCCTCTTTCGCGGTGATCCTTCCCGCACCCGTCAAAAACAAGGCACAAAGGATTACAGTACCGGTTTAGGTTTATCGATTGCCAAAGAAATTATTCAAGCCCATGGCGGTTCGATCGTCGCTCAAAATGATCCTAACACCGGGGGCGCTCGCCTACAAGTCACTCTCCCCCGTCAAAAAAAGGCAGTGGGGTGATGGGTGTGGGGTGTGGGGAGAAAAAAATCTGTCAAGTTCTCTAGACAACTGCACAAAATCGAAAATTTTCTTGTTATCACTGTAGAGAAAGAGTAGTTTTATGTTAAGCGAATCCGACCGTGAGCCTATCCAAAGAAACCAATCATCCCGATCGCACCTATTTCGCTCGTTCTCTCCAGCGATTGGAGCAGGATGTGCTGAGAATGGGAACCTTGGTCGAAGAATCCTTTCGTCTTAGCCATCAATCCCTTTTTGCTAGGGATTTGGAAATGGCGAAAAAAATCCCCCCCCTTGACAAGGAAATCGATCGCTACTACCGTCAAATCGAGTTAGATTGTGCCACTCTCATGACTCTACAGGCTCCCGTAGCCCAAGATTTGCGGCTTTTAAGCGCTTTTATGCAATTAGTGCGCGATTTGGAACGGATCGGCGATTATGCTAAGGATTTAGCCGAAATAGCACTCAAGTTATTCGCCTATACTCCCCACGATTGTATGAGTGAGATCGAGGCTATGTCCCACCATGCTCAGTATATGTTAGCCACGAGCCTGGTTGCCCTGGCCGACCTCGATCAAGAAGCCGGTCCAAAGGTCAAAGAACTAGATAATACGGTCGATCGAGCCTATGACTATCTTTATCACACTCTCGCCCATCAAAGAGATATTAAGGGTGTGGTGGAACCAATCCTGCTGATGGCTTTACTAATCCGTCATCTGGAACGTATGGCCGATCACGCCACCAATATCGCCCAAAGGGTATCCTACATTGTTACTGGACAGAGAGGCTGAGGGTGCGGGGTCCTGAGTTGATTTCTCTCGAACTCTGGCCCGCGCTTTTAGCGTTTACGACTCAGGGGGTTAAAAATTTCACTTAATCCCTCTCCCAAGAGGGATAAACCCACCACCATCGTGGTCATTGCTAATCCGGGGAATAAAGTGGTCCACCAGATGCCTGTAGATAAATCCGCCAAAGCTTCCTTGAGATCATGACCCCATTCCGGCACTTCTTCTGGTAATCCTAAGCCTAAAAAGCCTAAACCGCCTAAAACAAGGATCGCATCCGCCGCGTTGAGGGTAAAAAGAACTGGGACACTCTGGACGACATTAAAGAAAAGATATTTTGATAGTATCCGGCTAGGACTGGCACCGATCGCTCGTGCCGCTTCGATAAATAACTCATTTTTAACGCTGGCGGTTTGATTTCTGACCACGCGAAAATATTGGGGAATATAGGCAATGCTAACAGCGATCGCTACATTGACGATACCACGACCCAAAACGAAAGCCAGAGCCACCGATAATAATAACCCCGGCAAGGTGTAGAGGGTATCCATGAGAAAGAGGAGAACGCGATCGATCTTACCCCCCAAATAACCGCTAATTAACCCTAAAGGAACCCCGATGACTAAAGATAATCCTGTGGCCAAAAATACCACGGACAAGGCCGCCCGGGCCCCGAATAGGGTGCGGGAAAAGACATCATAACCGCGCACATTCGTCCCGAACCAATGGGCAGAACTGGGGGCTTGTAGGGGATAATTGCTTAAAATGTCGGTTGGATCCTGAATCAGGCCGATCGCTTGCAGAAGGGGCGAAAACAGGGCAATCAGGATAAAAATAATTGTCAATACCAACCCAACCCCTAGGAGTTTAGTGGTTAGGTTGGGTTTCAGAAAAGGATCGATCGGCAATTTAACAGGAGTCATCGACAAAATTTAGCCATTGCATAGAACGCTAATTGTACAAGAGCAGTGTTTTTTCAAACAGCTGGGGCCGAAACGACCATAAACCAGAGCAAGACTGCTAAAGCTAAAACAGTTAGTTTAATGAGGATATAAAGCAGTCCGTTGGGATAAAGGAGATCGTGAAACATATTGCCTCCTTGGGAGAGTAGCGATTGTCCCTCTCTATCTTTGATCTTAAGTCTTTCTTTGTTCACTTGACGCACAACTTAACAAAACGTGCGATTATAGGGAAAAAGATTTTTTTACTAGCTATGGCACTACTGACCACAGGAAAACCATTTATTCGCGATCTGGAACAATACGGTGCTTTAGGTGTTTACGCACCCTTAGAAGGGGGTTACGAGGGACGCTATCAAAGACGTTTACGGGCCACTGGTTACAATGTCCTGCATATCACCGCTAGAGGTCTGGGCGATTTAAGTGCCTATCTTACCGGCATTCATGGAGTCCGTCCCCCCCATTTAGGTAAAAAAAATATTGGTCGGGAAGCAGCCGTGGGACCGGTTTATTTTATTCCTCCCATTGCTACCTATCAATTGGAAAATTTACCCCCCAAATCTAAAGGTTTAGTGATTTGGATTATTGAAAGTTTTGTTTTGTCCTCGGAAGAAAAACAATACTTAATTAGTCTTAGTCAACAGGAACCCCGGTTAAAATTTGTCCTCGAATTGGGTGGGGAAAGATATTTCCGTTGGCAACCTTTGAGCAAATCTTTAATCGCTGCCTAGAATTACTGAAATAACAGGGTTATTGAAATATCTCCCCCTCAACCCCTCTCCCTAGAGAGGGAAACTTCATTTATTGAGAGTTTGTTGTTCCTCCCTCACCCTTTGGTAGCTATCCATTTAATTTTCTTAATTTTGCCAGTTGACCTAGGTGAATTTGCCATAACATGGGATATGGTTGCCGCAAAAACCTAGGAGTTAGATCGTGACAGTAAGAGTTCGTATTGCCCCCAGTCCCACGGGAAATTTACACATTGGAACAGCGCGGACAGCCGTGTTTAACTGGCTTTTTGCCCATCATCACCGGGGTAAATTTATCTTGCGCGTGGAAGATACAGATTTAGAACGTTCTCGACCAGAATATACGGAAAATATTCAAGCGGGCCTACAATGGTTAGGACTGAATTGGGATGAAGGTCCTTTTTTTCAAACTCAACGCCTTAATTATTATCGTCAGGCCATTCAAACCCTGCTCGATCGAGGTTTAGCCTATCGTTGTTATTGTACCCCGGAAGAATTGGAAAAAATGCGGGAAGAACAAAAAGCCCGCAATCTTGCCCCCCGTTACGATAATCGTCATCGTTATCTCACCCCCGAACAACAAGCTCAATTCGAGCAAGCGGGAAGAAAAGCAGTAATTCGTTTTATTATTGACGATGATCGAGAAATTATTTGGCAGGATTTAATCCGGGAAAAAGTTATCTGGAAAGGTAGTGATTTAGGTGGCGATATGGTGATCGCTCGTACCCCAGAAAATGCCGAGGAAAACTTCGGTCAGCCTCTCTATAATTTAGCGGTAGTTGTTGATGATATCGATATGGCAATTACCCATGTTATTCGTGGGGAAGATCACATCGCTAATACGGCTAAACAAATTCTTTTATACGAAGCTTTGGGGGCAAAAGTGCCGGAGTTTGCCCACACTCCTTTAATCTTAAATCAGGAGGGTCGCAAGTTATCTAAACGGGATGGAGTCACTTCGATCGATGATTTCCGAAAACTGGGTTTTCTGCCGCAAGCTTTGGTTAATTACATGACTCTCCTCGGTTGGACTCCTCCCGATTCCACTGAAGAAATTTTTACCCTTGAAGCGGCCGCTGAAGTGTTTAGTTTAGAACGGGTAAATAAAGCGGGGGCAAAATTTGACTGGACTAAATTGGATTGGATTAATAGTCAATATCTCCATCGTTTAACCGGTGAGGAATTAGTGCCTTTACTTCTCCCCTACTGGCAAGAAGCAGGGTATAATTTTGATGCTGAAACCGATCGAGCTTGGTTGATCGGTTTGGCTACTCTCATCGGTCCGAGTTTAACTCGTTTAAGCGATGCTGTCGCTGAAAGTCGTTTACTTTTAACCCCTCTTGCTAATTATAATCAGGAGGCTTTAAGTCAATTACAATTAGAGGGAGTTAAGGATATTATCAAGGATATTCTCGCCGCTATTACTCCCGATTTGACCGGAGAAGTTGCTAAGGGAATTGTGGAGACAACCACTAAAACCCATCGGGTTAAAAAAGGTCTGGTGATGAAGTCTCTGCGTGCCGCTTTGATGGGGGAGTTACACGGTCCTGATTTAATGCAGTCTTGGCTACTTCTCAATCAAAAAGGTTGGGATCTATCCCGTCTTCAGCAAGCAGTAAATAGTTAAATTGATCGGCTATCAGTTATCAGAAAATTTCTCGTACATTAGGGTTGACAAATGCCCTAAGATTGCTATATACTTTCTAGTATAATGGGAATCCGTGTCGCCCTGCATACCCTGCTCGTGATCGATTGACCAGTATTAAAGTTAAAAACCCGGAGGTGGGTCAAACTTTCTGCTAGAGGGACTGAGGGGATAGGGTCTGATTTTTCGTTTTTTTCCCCTAGCTGTCAGGGACGATCTAGAAACTTTCTTAATTTTTAGGCATTATCCGCAACTTTTCCCTAAATATAGATTTGTTAATCTCCTGACAAAAACCTATGGGTGAAAAAAAACGAATTGGAATTCTCACCAGTGGTGGCGACTGTGCGGGTTTAAATGCCGCCATTCGTGCCGTTGTCCACCATGCCAGTGGCAATTATGGCTGGGAAGTGGTGGGTATTCGAGAAGCAACGAACGGATTAGTTAACCGTCCCCCCAAAACCACTATCTTTGACATTGAAGGAGTCGATCGCCTGTTGGTGATGGGAGGAACAATTCTCGGTACTACCAATAAGGGGGATCCCTTCGCTTTCCCGATGCCCGATGGAACCCTGATCGATCGCTCTCAGGAAATCATTGACGGCTATCATAGTCTGGGACTGGATGCCCTGATCGGCATCGGTGGCGATGGTAGTCTGGCGATTTTGCGCCGTATTGCCCAACAGGGAGGCATTAATCTGATTGGTATCCCCAAAACCATTGATAATGATGTGGGAGCTACAGAAGTCTCCATCGGCTTCGATACAGCTACTAATATCGCCACAGAAGCCCTCGATCGCCTCCATTTTACCGCCGCTAGTCATAACCGGGTGATGATTCTAGAAGTTATGGGTAGAGATGCCGGCCATATCGCCCTAGCTGCCGGTATTGCGGGGGGGGCCCATATCATTCTCATTCCTGAAATTCCCTACCGATTAGAGAAGGTCTGCGAGAAGATCCGGCAACGGCAGCGTATGGATAAACAGTTTTCTCTGATTATTGTCTCCGAGGCTGTGCGTACCGAAACTGGCAATCGCCTAGTGCAAAAGGAAGCCCTAGGGGAAGATCGTCTCGGGGGTATCGGTCGCTATTTAGCCGAAGAAGTTGCTAGGGAAACCGGGGCCGAAACGAGAGTGACTTTCCTGGGCCACATTCAACGGGGGGGCATTCCTTCTCCGATCGATCGCTTACTGGGGGCGGCTTTTGGCGTGGCGGCCGTAGATTTGATCGCCAGGAGGGAATTCGATCGCATGGTGGCCTGGCAAAATCGGCAAGTGGTCAGTGTTCCCATTGAGGAGGCGATTAAAACCTATCGCGTCGTCGATCCCGAAGAAACTTTAGTCAAAACCGCCAGGGGTTTGGGTATTTGTCTAGGGGATTGAGATTAAATCTAGGGGAATCGGTGCGAGAATTAACCCTTAAGTATCGCCCTTTCCCCACCGATTAAAATTACCCCTCAAATAAAGAAGTTATTTCACCATTAAGATAACTGCTGTAATTAACTTCCTTTATGGCATAAAATTACAATATCTATTAAATTTTACCCTATCGGTACAAAAAATCTTTTTCTACCACAAGAAACTACTTTTGAGCAATTAATTAATAAACTTTAATAAGTAGAAGCACAGGCAAAACATAAAACCCCCTCAACTGACTGAATGAAGGGGCATTTATGGTATTTTTGTCAGCAATTTAGCCTACTTTTATGGTTTGAGTTTGCGTTTGAGGGTTGAAGCTGCGCCGAGAGTGCCGAGGGCCAGGAGACCGAGAGTTGAGGTGGGTTCGGGAACTGGTGGAATCTGTGTCTCCAGGCTAAGAATAAAGCTTCCACCATCCCCAGCAAGTGTTAGGCTAGGATTTCCCCTTAGCTTGATGTTCAAGGTGGAAAAAGTCCCCAATAACGCCACAGAACCGTAAGCGGAACGAACACCAGTAGTCGGAGGGGGAGTGAAGGGAGAAAGACCAACGCCAGTAAACGGATTCGCATCGGCGATGATTTTGTTCGTGGTATCGACTGTTAAGCCATCGCCGCCACCACCGTTACCGCTCACTAAATTGAGTGCGATCGAACCATTGCTCGGATCAGAAAAATCATAGATCATCCCGTCAAGATTGGCAACGTGAAAGGTGGGATTGGTCACGGGAGAGCTAAACTGAATCTTTAAAGTCGCAGTCTGGCCAGTCTGATTAAACATTGTATAACCTACCCGATCACCTAAACTTTGGGATGGAGTATAGATGCTGCTGTAGCTGTATTGAGGGGTAGTATTATCGATTGTTGTTCCTTCCCAACTTGTTGGGTTAATACCTGCAATCGTAAAGTTAGGTCCGCCACCAGTGAGTATAGAACCTGTAACGTTCACTCCGCCTAGCGTTCCCGCGAATGTTCCTGTGCCAGGTCCCCCAGGGGTAAAGGTATTCAAGTCAAGGAAAACTACTGCTGCTTTCGCTTGGGGGGTCGCGATGAGGATACTGCTTGTGAGCGCAGTGATGGATAACAGTGAAACAAATTTCATTTTTTAGTGGTTTTAAGATAAACGCCACGAACTATACACACTTCTCCCCCCCCCGTTGTATCAAAAGCTACAATTTAATAAATCTTTATATTTCTCTCCCCTTAGTCCCTCGCCTTCGGGAGCGATAGATTAGTATAGAGTGGGTGAAAACAATTTTTCTCCATTGATTTCGGGTGTCTCATGCGTATTCAATGGGATGAAGCCAAACGACAGCGAGTTTTAACAGAACGTGATATTGACTTGACTCGGTTAAACGATCTGCTTTACAAACCTTACATCGAAGACCAACGCTCTGAGCAGCCAGAACAATATCGGATTGTTGGCTTTGCGGGCGGAACGTTAACAACATTCATCGTAGAATACAGAGTCGATGAAGTCGGTGATTACATTTGAGTTGTCACCGCTTGGAAATCAACTAAACAGGAGCGCAAAAGCTATGAGGAAACAGTCAACTGAAATTAAAGATATTGAGGAAATTGCTCAACAAGCACATCTAGGGAAAGATGTCTCTGAGTATTTCACAGGTAATTTTCAGGTTAAGCAACAAATTAATCTTGATTTTCCCCCGGAATTACTACGAAGCATAGATGTAGAGTGTCAATTGCAGAACATGAATCGTCAGGATTGGATCAAGATGGTTTGCGTTGAAAAACTCCGTGCAATTCAATCTAGCAGAATAGCCAATAATGTTTAGTGGGGTCAAAGTATCCTACGCTACAATTTAATAAATATTTACATTTCTCTCCCTAGCTTAGGGATTGACAGGGGAAGATTCCCTCGCACTAACTAGCTGATAGACTAGGGATACCAGCTTTGATTTGGGAGTGAGAGAGTGGTTAAGTTAACCGATTCCCAAATTGCTCAAGAAATTGGCAAGATTGTCGGTAAATTTGAGCTTTATCAATGTGCAGTGGCTAACAGACAACGAAATTGAGGGGAAAGTGATCGAACCGAAAACGCGTTATCATGATCAAGATTATGTCATCAGCGATCGCGTGGGGAATGATCGATCAATTACGATCAATGGAAAACACTATGGGGTAGAAGTAAGGGGAAGAGTATTTGATCATCTGTCTCCTCAAGGAATGAAACGAGAGGATTGGCTGAAAGATTTTCATTGCCAAAGTGAAGAGTTTATAAGCTACAATTTCGGGATTATAGCTCGTCTAGTGATCCGGGTGAAACCGTCTATTCGTGATAGCATATAGTTAGACTTCGACCATTTGGGAGAGGCAAACTATGATAGATTATAATTTAGATGCCGCGCATAGCATTCTCTATATGCGACCTACATCTGCACTGGCGGCGGAAGATTTTGTCAAGATTGCGGAGGCAGTGGATCCCCACATTGAAGCCACTGGTGGCCTTGCTGGCGTGATCATTGAAGTTCCCGAGTTCACTGGTTGGGAGAGTTTTGGCGCCTTGGTTGCTCATTTCCGGCTGATACGCGACCATCACAAGTACGTCAGTAAAGTTGCAGTGGTGACTGATTCCACGTTGGTTAAACTTATTGAAAGTCTGGCTTCCCACTTTGTCGCGGCTGAAGTCAGGCAGTTCCCTTGGGGGGAAACCGAGGTGGCGAACCAATGGATCTTGGGCGGATCCTGATTCCCTTGCAGTATAATAGACATTTCCAGAAATTAACCTCAATCTGGCCTAAATTTTGGAGATGTCTAATACCAAATCCGTTTTAATATAGCGTTTCTGATTCACAAGAGGTACATTCCCGATCCTGAACAGCTTAATCAGCAAAGGTTTAAGTGTGCCGCACAGATGCGAGAACCGCTATAGTATGATTGACTGCCAAGTTATGAATTGTTTTTCGCTGCTCCCTGCTCTCCTATGCCTTTTAACAGGATTTAGGCATAATCGGTGGAGTTGTTAGGTTTCGTTCCGAGGGACTAAGCTATGAAACTCACCCCATTACCGGCCAATTGACTTTTTCAGCAAACCCTAATCAAAAAATCTCCCCGTAATAAGGGAGATTTTAGCTAATATCTGGAGTTATTCCCCGACAAATTACACTAATTTCAGATCGGGATAATTGGCGAGAATGTCATCTTGACTGAGAATATCACCCTCGCTTTGGGGGGTCCAAATCACTTCTACCGCTAAAAGTCGATCGCCTCCCATACTACCAATTTGTTGCAGGGCCTGTTTCAAGTCTTGGGAATCATTAATTTTGGGCAGAGAAAATTTACCGACAATGCCGGCTAAAATAGTCACCAAAATATAGCCTTCTGGCGCATTTTTCGCTAATTCTCCAGCCGATTCGGGTAAAATATTTTCTGTAGAACCTTGACGCAATTGATTATTGTAATTAGTTAAGGTTTCCGCCGTTAGTTTACCGCGTTCGTTGAGAGACCACTGATTAAACTTCGCTTCTGCACTGCTAAGGCTGGTTTGTTGGCAATCGACGTTACCATAAACCCAGTATTCTGGATGACGTAACAGGGCGAGGGCTGATTCTTGTAAGACTTCGACTCGTCCCTCGGAGGTGCTAGTATCGACAGTTAGGGCGATTTGATTTAATTCTTGTTGCAGATAACGGGCATTAGCCAACAAACCCACCTGTACTTTAGCCACGGAGACGGTTTCATAACCAGATTCTATCGTCATACCATTCTCGTCACTGCCTCCACCATTACGGAAAGCATTAACGAGGAAATTGGCGATAGCAAAAAAGATTAACAGAGAAATTAAGCCACCGCCACCACCACCCCAAAAGAAGGGTAAGAGGAAGGGAAAACCAATACCGCCACCGTAACCGGGGGAACTGTAACCACCACCTCTAGAAGGGCTAATACTGCGACTAGGGGCGCGAAAACTACCGCCACCCATTCTACCCCCCGATGCCGCTAAAGCACTGGGAATAGAACCGAAAATCAGCGTTGTCACTAATCCTAGAACTAATAACGGCTTGGCAAGCGATCGAACTTTAGTTAAAATTTTGTCAATCATAAGAACACCGAAGCAACCCTTTATTTACTAGCATAACCAGTTTATCGGTCAGGGATAGACAAATCTTGAATAGGGATAACCGAATCAGTTATCAGTGATCAGTTATCAGTTAGAAGGTGTTGGGTATTGAGATTTTAGGGTTTTGGGGTTTTGGGGTTTTTTAGTTGAATTCCCCCATTTCCCCATTTCCCCATTTCCCCATTTCCCCATTCCCCCATTCCCCCATTCCCCCATTTCCCCAAATTTATGACTTGGAATTTCTCCTCTCCCACGGATTCGGACTTAGGCGATCGCGAAGTACCCTTAGAAAATCATCATCTCTGGGGTAAACGGATTGCTTTACTGGTAACGGGAGGGATTGCGGCCATGAAAGCGCCGCTAATTGCCCGATCTTTGCGGAAATTCGGGGCCACAGTCGTGGCTTTTGTCTCGGAAGAAGCTTTAAGATACGTCACTAGGGAAGCTTTGGAATGGAGTACGGTTAATCCCGTAATTAGCCAATTAACGGCAAAAGCAGAACATTTAAGCGATCAATCTCCCTTTGATCTTTATTTAGTCGCTCCCGCTACCTATAACACGATTAATAAGTTTCGTTACGGAATCGCTGACGGAGTGATCACTTCATGCTTGGCCTCGGCCTTGGGACGACTAGAAAATGGAAAAACTAAAATTCTGCTTGTCCCCACCATGCACGGCAGTTTACATAATGCTATTCTGAGCGAATCTTTGCAAACTCTCGATCGCTTGGGAGTCGAGATTATGCCACCCCGGGATGATTACGGTAAACACAATCTCCCCGGGGAAAAAGAGATTACCGTGGCAGCCTGTGGGATTCTCAGTAATTCTGTCCTGAAAAATATGCCGATTTTAGTCACTGGTGGACCCACACCCGTGATTATCGATAATATTCGTCGTTTAACCAATCGTTTTACCGGACAATTAGGGGCCGCTATTGCAGAAGAATTATACCTGCGCGGGGCCAAGGTGCAGTTAATCCACGGACGCGGCAGCTATATACCCCCCGCTTATTTACCCCATGAAATTATTGAAACTTATGACGAGTATCTAGGGAAGGTTATGGGAGAATTAGAGAGTAAAGATTATAAATTTGGGATTTTTTCGGCAGCAGTGGCAGATTATCGCTTAGAAAAACCTTTTTCTGGTAAGATTCCCAGTGGAGGGGAGTTAAATCTTAATTTTGTGCCGACGGAAAAGGTGATTGATAAGGTGAGAGAAACATTTCCCGATTTAGAGATGGTGACTTTCAAGTATCAGGAGGGAGTCAGTCAGGAGGAGTTACTGGAAATCGCCCGCAAACGCCTAGAAAAGGGCTATCAGGCGGTCATTGCTAATAGGGGTGAGGAAAAGGGCGATCAAGGGGAACAGGTGGCTTATTTGGTCACAAAAGCGGCATTGAGGAAATTTATCGGCAAAAAAGCGATCGCTATTGGCATCGCCGAATATTTAGAAGAGCGAGCCAAAAATGTTACAATCAAAAAAATTTAATATTTTTTAATATTAATTTGCAAAAATTTAGGGTAATACAGTCATGGGTAACATCAACTTCGTCAAAGAGAATAAGATCGTGGTAGCGGCAGATGGAGCGAATTTACGAGAGAAAGCAGTCCAGAATGGCGTTGATATCTACACTTTTGGCGGTAAATTGATGAATTGTGGCGGTTACGGTCAGTGTGGTACTTGTATGGTGGCAATTGTCGAGGGGATGGAAAATCTCTCCGCTAGAACCGACTTTGAGCAGCGCTGTCTGAAGAAAAAACCCGAAAATTATCGTTTAGCCTGTCAAACCATGGTTAATGGCCCTATTAGCGTCCAAACTAAACCAAAATAGCATTTATCGGTTTTTTAGCTGCGGCCTGGTCGGTGATCACTGATAACTGATCACCGATCACTAATACAAACTAACTAGGAACAATATTTAAGAAAGCATCGAAGTCTTTTAATGCTTCTTGGAATTGATTAGCAGCGAGACTAGCATCTTTTTCTTTGGCTGCCGCATCGATACGTTCAAAGTGAACGAAAAGATTTTTCGCTAACTGCTTGGCTTTTTCTTGGTCTTTGGGCAGTAAATTACGCGATAATCCTACCATTTCCTGACGCAATTGCCCCAAAGGGCCGTGGATATAGGTGCGAGTATCTACCCAATTTTTGTCAGCGATGAGGTCTTGCAAAACGCTCATTTTTTCGCGAAATCCTTCTATGGGTTGTATGTAAACCTGTAACTGTTCGATTTTTTGGGGACTATAGACGGTGGGGATAGTTGCTTGGGGACCACTGCAACTAACCAGCAGGGTAGTAACTAGGACTAAAACTAGGGAAATAATCGAGCGAAGACGTGGCATTGGTTTATATGTACTATTTAACAAACTATTGACGTTCTCTCCCGATAACTGGTCAAGCTATCGGGACGATTTTTACTTTATCAGGTTGTGGGATTCCCAAATCAGATTTTACTCCCAACGACCTTGACAGTAACTCGGTGTCAATAACTAGGGTTTGCGGCAAAAAGTTTTTCCTGGTGGCAGGGTGTGGGGTGTGGGGTGTGGGGTGTGGGGTTTTACCCATTTTCAGGTGGTCAATTACCCAATTTTCAGGGAAAAAGTCCCTGAATTTTCCCCCCAATCACTCCAATGGTCGGCACTTTTTGAGGTAAAAAAAGTCTAAAAACCTTGTTGGATAAGATTTTTAGATTTATTCAGCAAACCCTAACTAGAGCCGATCAAACTGTTTCATAAAAGCTCGATCGATCCGATCTTTCCATAACCATAATAACGGTGATTGACATCCGAAACCGCCCCAAGATGCGATCGCTTTTTGGTCTCCCGTCCCGATTAAACTCAGATAATTTTTCTGGGGAAAATAGGGTTTTAGAGGCTGATTTTGCAGAATTCTTGCCAAATTATCGAATAGGGGTTTTCCTTGTCGGACGGCAAAAACTCCTGCTTTCGGACGGGGATAATCTGGAATCGTGGCAATATCTCCCACGGCAAAAATATGGGGATGGGAAAGAGATTGCAGATAATTATTCACTAAAATAAACCCTTTTTCATCTGTCAGTAATCCTGACGCTTTAATCCAACTAGGGGCCGAGGCAGTCGTTACCCAAATTGTATAATCCATGGGCAAAATTAACCCCGATGAACAGATAATCCGATCTGCTTGCACTGCCGTCACATCCGTTGATAAATATAATCTAATTCCCCTTTGTTTAAAAATATTCTCCAAACGTTGGCCGACCCAATTATTATGGTTCGGTAGTAGTTTTTTTCCTCGATGAATTAGAGATAAATTCAAATTACTGCTAGAGTTGAGAATTTTGGCCAAACGGGACTGCATATTTAAAGCTAATTCAACTCCGCCCGCGCCACCACCAACAATGACGATATTTAGAGTATTATTCGGGTTATTAACCGCTTTTTTCAGGATTTCTTGCCATCCTTCCCGAAAAATCGGCACTGGTTTGGCGGGGATAGCGTACTCTTTAGCACCGATAACATTATCCACTGCTGGGATGCTGCCGATATCGATCGAGAGATAATCAAAGGGAATCGGTGAAGAATTATGACAAATTACTTGACATTTTTCCGTATCTATGAAATTAGCCTTGTCTAAACAGAATTGCGCTTGAGAATACCTAGCTAGAGAAGGTAAATCGATATGAGTCTCAGCAAAATCATAAAAACCGGCGATGTGGCCAGGTAACATTCCCGAATAGGGGGTATGGGTGACATCGCTAATTAAAGTTAATTGAACGTTTTTTAGGGGTGATTGCCCCCAAAGACGAAGGGCGATCGCATGACTATGGCCACCACCGATAAAAACTAGACGCTTGACTAAATCCATAAAAAAAGGGGATTGCTGCCGGAAAAGTTAAATTCTAATGAATATATCTTCTGACACAGAAATTCTGTTGCAAGATCGAGGGTAGATAGACAAAAACTCAAGACATCGGGGCCAGGAACTTTTAACCAATGACAGTCAATTGGGATTTTGATCTTTTCGGACTCGATATTCTTAAGTAAATTCTATCTAGTATCTTCGCTTCCCAATAGAGAGAAGTCTATGCAAGAAGTTTATATCGTGGCCGCTGTCCGGACTCCAATTGGTCGTTTTGGTGGGGGATTAATGGGATTATCCCCGGCCGATTTAGGGGCAACAGTGATGAAATCCGCCCTAGAAATCGCTAATTTGCCCCCAGAAGCCCTAGATTTGTACATTTTCGGCAATGTTTTGGGATCGGGTCATGGTCAGTTAATCCCCCGACAAGCGGCGATTAAAGCGGGAATTCCCGTAAGCGTGGACGGATATCGGGTGGATATGGTTTGTTCTTCCGGAATGATTGCCGTTAGTAACGCTGCCACCTCAATTCGCGCCGGAGAAGCGGATCTCGTCCTCGCTGGTGGTATTGAATCCATGTCCCAAACTGGCTTTTTTCTCTCCCATCGGGCCCGGTGGGGTTATAAATTCCTCATGGGTGCGCCGGAACAATTAACCGACCTATTACTCCACGATGGCTTAACCGATGCTACCACGACTGAGGGCATGGGTTCCCAAGTTGATCGCCTCTGTCTCGATCGCGGGGTTTCTCGGCAAGCATTAGACGAAATTGCCGCCTTATCCCACCAAAGAGCGGCCGCAGCCACAGAAAAAGGCTGGTTTAAGGGCGAAATCGTGCCAATTGAGCTTAAATCTAAGAAAGGTTCCACAATTATCGCTCAAGATGAGGGTATTCGTTCCGATAGTACCCCGGAAGGTTTAGGAAAACTGCGGCCGGCTTTTAATCCGTCGGGAGTTTTAACCGCAGGGAATAGTAGTCAGATTTCCGATGGGGCCGCCGCTATCCTTTTAGCCAGTCAAAAAGCTGTGGATCAGTACGGTTTAAAACCAATTGCCAAAATCCTTGGCGGCGCTGTGGGTGCTGGAAAAACCGATCGCTTCCCAGAATTCCCCGTCCTCGCGGTGAAAAAATTACTGGCATCTCTAGATAAAACGATCGAAGATTTCGATTTAGTGGAAAATAACGAAGCTTTTGCCTTAAATAATCTGCTTTTTGAGATGGATCTGGGGTTAGCTAGGGAAAAACAAAACGTTCACGGTGGTGCGATCGCATTGGGTCATCCCATCGGCGCTTCCGGAGCGCGGATTCTGGTGACGTTAATTAACGCGTTGAAAGTACAGGATAAAACCCTCGGTATGGGGGCCATCTGTCATGGGACCGGTGGCGGAACAGCGATCGCAATTGAAAGAGTTTAGGAGGAAAAAGCTATGGTATCTCTGGGACTAGAGGAGAAAGTTATCGTCGTTACCGGCGGAAATCGAGGCATTGGGGCGGCTATTGTCTCTCTTTTGATAGATTTGGGGGCCAAGGTGGCCTACACGGATTTAGCCACGGATAATCCCCAGGGTTTAGGCATTGTCGCCGACGTGACTAAGTTGGAATCCATGGAAGCGGCAGCTCAACAAATTGAAGCGGAATTGGGACCAGTATACGGCATCGTCGCTAACGCGGGGATTACCAGAGATAACTTTTTCGCTAAATTAACGCCGCTAGATTGGGATTTAGTGATTAATGTCAACCTAAAAGGGGTTAATCACACGATTAAGCCGTTTATTGAGGGAATGTATGAACGACAAGCGGGATCGATCGTTTGTATTAGTTCGATTTCTGGTGATCGCGGTAATGCTGGCCAAACTAATTACGCAGCCACAAAAGCGGCAGTTATCGGTTTAGTCAAATCCTTAGCGCGAGAAGCTGCCCGTTATAATATTCGCGCCAATGCGATCGCACCGGGGTTTATTAACACGGAAATGACTTTAGCGATTCCCGATAAGGTTCGCGATAAAATCACCGCCGAAATTCCCTGTCGTCGCTTCGGTGAACCCGCAGATATCGCCTGGGCAACTGCCTATTTACTCTCTCCTATTGCCAGCAGTTATGTCTCTGGAGAAGTCCTCAGAGTTAATGGGGCCCACCACACCTAATCAGTTATCAGTTATCAGTTATCAGTTATCAGTGGGTAAGTTATCAGTTATCTAATTCAAAGATGGAAAATGTGTTTGTTATTGTCCCTGCTAAGTTGCTTGATATGGGATCAAGACAAGGCAAATAACAACATCAAAAAACATAGTATATCTTTTGAAGAAGCAGTGACCGTATTTGGGGATCCATTGGCCGTAACGATTTTAGATCCCGATCATTCAGTGGGTGAGTTTCGTTTTCTGACGATAGGACAGTCAAAATCACAAAAGCTGTTAGTCATATCTCATACAGAAAGAGAAAATGAGATTCGCTTAATTAGCGCCCGTTTAGCTAGTAAACAGGAGAGAAAAAATTATGAATCAGGAGTCTGAAGAAACGGTTAATGACGAGATGCGAACTGAATATGACTTTTCTGGTGGTATTCGTGGCAAATATTATCAAGCTTATCGACAGGCTAGTAATGTGATAATTCTCGATCCCGATGTGGCGGAAATTTTTCAAGATTCAGCCTCAGTCAATGAAGCGTTAAGATTACTAGCAAAAATTGCCAAGTCTGGAAAAATATGACTTATCAGTTATCAGTTATCGGGTGTAGAGTGGGTTAGTAAACTAGCGAAATCAGCGTTAAAGGAAAAGGGCAAAAATAATGGATAAACCGACACAAGCTTGGAGTGAGATGGCCACCGATTACGTCAATCTTTGGACAGAAACCGGGGCAAAAATGTGGTCAAGTTGGTTTGATATGATGGGAGCGATACCGACTCCTATGGGCAATATTAAACCAGAATTACAGGAGGCAACCCAGCGCTATTTTGATAATCGGGATTTATTGATCAAATTCCTAAAATTATCGATGGAAGCTTGGGAAAGTATCTTCCCGAAAATGCAAACAGGAGAAGACTGGCAAACAATTTTAAATAATTATACCCAACAGATGCGCGGTCAACTGAATAGTTTTACTACTACCACTTCCCAAAGTAGTCAAGATGTCAGTCAACTATGGACAATTTACCTGCAACAATTACAAAGTCTCAATCATTTATGGTTCGATCCTTTCGTGCTGTCAAATGACACAATAACCAAAGCTTGGTTAGGTAATACTTCTTCCTTGATCGAACTCAATAATATCTATTGGCAGAAGTTTTATGATGAGACTTTTGGCCAATGGTTACAGATGCCTTTATTGGGATTGCCACGAGAATTTAACCGCAAATTACTCGATAGTTTTGAAACTTGGCGCGTTCTTTATCAAGCTAGTATTAACTATCAAATTGTGCTGGCTGATATTCAAGTTAAATCCTTTGAAGCTTTAACTAAAAAATTAGTTTTCTTAGCAGAAAAAGGTCAACCTGTCAAGGATTGGCGAGAATTTCAAGATGTGTGGAGTGTCGTCGCTGATGATATTTTTGAAAAGGCTTTTTGTCAACCAGAAAACCTAAAAGTAAGGGGAAAATTTATTAATTCCCTCAATGATTATCGCCTCAAACAGCAGGATTTAATGGAAATTTACCTGCGCTCAATGAATCTGCCTACCCGCAGCGAAGTCGATGAAATTCATCGGACTATCTATGAATTACGCAAAGAGGTAAAAAGTCTCAAAAAAGCTTTAGGAGAAAAAAAAGAAACAGAAAGTAACAATTAGTTAATTGTGCTTGACAATCAGTTATCAGTTATCAGTTATCGGATTGCAGTTTTCAGTATATAGTGTTAGGTGAAAACTTCGGAACTTTCTTTTCACTGATTACTGTTTACTGTTCACTGCTCACTGAAAAATCCCCAATTCCCCACTTCCCCACTTTTCTAGGAGAATTAAATTATGTGGCCATTTTTGACGCAAGTGAAACTGGAAGACTTTACCCAAGATTATCTAGAATTAACTCAGAAAAATCTCAAAGGTTTAGACAATCTCAAACGAGTTAAAGAAGAAGATATTCAGTGTGGAGTCTCGGAAAAAGAAGCAGTTTATCGGGAAGATAAAATCATTCTCTACCACTTTAAACCCGTGGTCGAAAAACCCTTCGAGATACCCTTGCTGATGGTTTATGCTTTGGTCAATCGTCCCTACATGGTAGATTTACAGGAAGGGCGTTCTTTAGTGGCAAATCTGCTGAAATTAGGCTTAGATATCTACTTAATTGATTGGGGATATCCCACCAGAAGCGATCGCTGGTTAACCCTTGATGATTATATCAATGGTTATGTGGATAATTGCGTCGATTTTATTCGTCAAAGTCACCATCTCGACAAAATTAATCTGTTAGGAATCTGTCAGGGGGGAACCTTTAGTTTATGCTATAGTTCCCTCTATCCCGATAAGATAAAAAATCTGGTGACAATGGTGACACCGGTGGACTTTTATCAAACCGAGACCCTCTTAAATATGCGCGGGGGGTGTTCCCTAGGAGCCGAAGCATTAGACATCGATTTAATGGTAGATACCATGGGCAATATTCCGGGAGATTTTCTCAACTTAGAGTTTCTGGAATTGAAACCTTTACAGTTAGGTTATCAGAAATACCTCGATTTTCCTGACATCATGGAAGATGAATCAAAATTAGTTAATTTTCTGCGTATGGAAAAATGGATTTTTGATAGTCCCGACCAAGCGGGAGAATCCTACCGACAGTTTCTCAAGGATTTCTATCAGCAAAATAAACTGATTAAAGGGGAAGTGATGTTAGGAGATAAACGGGTAGATTTACATAATCTGACCATGCCAATTCTCAATCTTTATGCGGATAAAGATCACCTTGTCCCTCCCGCTTCTTCCCTCGCTTTAGGGAATTATATCGGTACTTCTGACTATACCGCTTGTGCTTTCCCCGTCGGACATATCGGAATGTATGTCAGTGGCAAAGTGCAACGGGATTTACCCCCCGCTATTAGCGATTGGTTGAAAGCAAGAGCTTAACAATCCTCGCAGCTATCCCCTTTTCCCAGTTTGGGAGAGGGGTGTAACACAATACAACACATCGATAAAAAAACATCTACGGGCAGTAAAATAAACTTTTGTAACAGAGGATGTTAAGCACTGTTGCAAGATCGGGCAGAATCGGAGGATATCGTTCCTTTCGGCTAAACCCCTGTGGTACACTGCAAAGCGTACTCGCTCGTAAGTATGTAGGAGAAAACCTGAGTGTTAAGAGTCGCTGTTGTGGGTTCAGGGCCGGCCGGTTCTTCGGCGGCAGAAACATTAGCTAAAGCAGGCATTGAAACCTATTTATTTGAACGCAAATTAGATAATGCTAAACCCTGTGGTGGAGCGATTCCTCTCTGTATGGTGAGCGAATTTGACCTACCTCCTGAAATTATCGATCGCCGGGTGAGAAAAATGAAAATGATCTCCCCCTCTAACGTCGAAGTCGATATTAATCTCGATAATCAAGACGAATATATCGGAATGTGTCGTCGGGAAGTCCTCGACGGTTTTATGAGAGAACGCGCCCATAAATTAGGAGCGCATTTAATCAACGGAACCGTTTACGGTCTCGACATTCCCACCAATAGCACCGATCCCTATACCCTACACTACGCCGATCACTCCCACGGCAATTCCCAAGGGGAAATGAAATCTCTGAAGGTGGATGTGGTTATCGGCGCCGACGGTGCTAATTCCCGCATTGCTAAAGCTATTGATGCTGGGGATTACAACTATGCGATCGCTTTCCAAGAACGCATCCGTCTTCCCCAAGATAAAATGGCCTACTACGAAGATCTGGCCGAAATGTATGTAGGAAAAGACGTATCCCCCGACTTCTACGCTTGGGTATTCCCCAAATACGATCACGTCGCCGTCGGTACTGGCACAATGAAGGTCAATAAAGCCATGATTAAAGACCTACAAGCTGGTATTCGCGCTCGCGCGGCCCGTCGTCTGGAAGGAGGCGAAATCATCCGCGTGGAAGCTCACCCCATCCCTGAACATCCCCGTCCTCGCCGTGTAGTCGGTCGTGTAGCCCTCGTAGGCGATGCTGCGGGAACAGTTACCAAGTCTTCGGGAGAAGGCATCTATTTCGCCGCTAAATCGGCGCGGATGTGTGCCGAAACCATTGTCGAAGTCACTAACGGCGGCCAACGTATTCCCACAGAGGACGAGTTAAAACTCTACCTCAAGCGTTGGGATAAGAAATACGGTATGACCTATCTGGTGTTAGATATCCTGCAACGGGTTTTCTACCGTACCGATGCCACCCGGGAAGCTTTTGTGGAAATGTGTTCCGATAAGGATGTACAGAAGATGACTTTTGACAGTTATCTCTATAAAACCGTTGTTCCCGCTAATCCTCTCGTACAGATGAAGATTACCGCTAAAACCATCGGTTCTCTCCTGCGCGGTAACGCTTTGGCCCCTTAAAATCAATTGATAACTAGAAAACTCAATCTCCCCATGGCGGTGGTTGGGTTTTCTTTTGGGTTGTCCCTTCTTGTCTTCTCTAATTCGGGTTTGCTGAATAAATTTGAAATGTAGGCAAAGTAAAGGTTTTGGGGCTTTTCTCGCGAAACAGGTGCAAGATTTTGAGAGAATCGTCGTTCAAAACCTTGCGTCTTCATCGGCCCGCGTCCTGTAGGGGCGAAGCATTC
>NZ_JADBUB010000072.1:0-15628 GCF_020245865.1 Microcystis sp. M169S2 | reverse complement strand
ATTGTTAGCTTCGATGATTTCTATTAAAATTATCAGTTGTTCACTATTTAACTTGGTTGGCGGACTTCCCCCTTGCGGACGAGGACGGATATCTCCTGTTTCTTTATGTTGCTTCAATAACTTCTGAATAAAGCTTTTAGCCACGTCAAATCTCTGGGCTAGTCCTCGAATGGAAATTTTTTCTTTCTTCCAGACATCGATAATTTTTTGGCGAAAATCCACGGAATAGGGTCTCATAGGAAGCTGGTAAGTTTTATTATTTGTCTATTTGCTTTCCATTGTACCTCATAGCTCCAAGAATTGCTATATTAAGCTCAACATATATAGCGTTTCTGATTCACAAGAGGTACATTCCCGATCCTGAACAGCTTAATCAGCAAAGGTTTAAGTGTGCCGCACAGATGCGAGAACCGCTATATTTAAAAAGTTGGCGGTCACTTCTCACTTTACCTGATAGTGATCGCTTTTGCTTTTGATATTCTGATGGGAGAATGTAACAGCCCTACCCTTGATAAGGGGGGAAACTGATAGTTTTTAACACCTAACTACTTAAATTTTATCGTTTTCACAAAGCATTTTGGGGGCGACGGTTCCAGAATTCGGGCTAGTCAAAGACTAAACCCGAACTTGACCGAGTTTTTTAATCCTCTAAACTAATCTTGACCGGATTAACTTTCCAAATCTCTTGACAATATTCCCAGATCGTGCGATCGCTAGAGAATTTAGCCATGCGAACCGAGTTAAGAATCGACATCCGCGTCCACTTGTCCCGATCGCGATAAGCTTCACTTACCTGTTCCTGACAATCAGCGTAGGATTGATAATCAGCTAAAAGCATATACTGGTCATCGTAGAGGAGAGAATCAACGATCGGCCTGAATAATTCCGTGTCACCATGGCTAAAATAACCACTCTTAATTCGATCGATCACTCCCTTCAATTCGCGATTATTTTTGTAATAGCTCATCGGTTCATAACCGTGGGCTTTCTTAGCATAAACTTCTTCTGCTGTCAAGCCAAAAAGGAAGAAATTTTCTGCCCCTGCTTCCTCGCGAATTTCGATATTAGCGCCGTCCAGAGTCCCGATGGTGAGGGAGCCATTCATGGCAAACTTCATATTACCAGTTCCGGAAGCTTCCTTACCCGCCGTAGAAATCTGTTCGGAAAGATCCGCCGCCGGATAGATGCGTTGACCCAAAGAAACGTTAAAGTTAGGCAGGAAAACCAATTTTAAACGACCTCTGACATCAGGATCCTTATTCACAATTTCAGCCACAGCATTAGTTAACTTAATAATTAACTTCGCCATAAAGTAGCCGGGGGCTGCTTTACCACCAAAGATAAAAGTGCGCGGCACAATATCGATCTGAGGGTTCTGTTTAATGCGATTATAAAGGGCGATAATGTGCAGAACTGCCAGATGTTGGCGTTTGTATTCGTGAATCCGTTTTACCTGCACATCGAAAATCGAATTAACATCCACCTCGATATTGCGAGTTTTCAGCATATAAGCCGCTAAATCAGCCTTATTCGCCTGTTTAATTTCATACCAACGCTGACGGAATTCAGGATCATCAAGGTATTGTTCCAGTTTTCGCAATTCCTTCAGGTCTTTTAACCAATTATCGCCGATTTTTTCGGTAAATAGTGCCGATAATTGGGGATTGCTCAATAAAATCCACCGGCGCGGGGTGACACCATTGGTTTTATTGTAGAATTTTTCTGGCCAGAGCATGGCAAACTCTTTCAGGGTGTCTTTTTGCAGTAACTCCGTGTGTAAGGCAGCGACTCCGTTAATTGAGTGACTACCCACACAGGCTAAATTAGCCATGCGAATTTGTTTATTACCCCAACCAGCTTCTTCAACTATCGACAATTTGCCCAATAGTTCCTCGTTATCGGGAAACCAAGTCCGCACATCGTCGAGGAAAAAGTGATTGATCAGGTAGATAATTTCTAGATGTCGGGGCAGCAATTTCCCGATCAGATCCGCCGACCAACGTTCTAGGGCTTCTGGCAATAGGGTATGATTGGTATAAGCGAAGGTTTTTTGGGTAATTGCCCAAGCTTTTGACCATTCTAAGCCGTTTTCATCCACTAACAAACGCATTAACTCAGCGATCGCAATGGCGGGGTGAGTGTCGTTCAGTTGAATAGCGGCGGTTTCGTGGAAATTTTGCAGATTTTTGTGGCTTTTTAGGTGAATGCGAATTAAATCTTGCAGGGAAGCGGCCACAAAAAAGTATTGTTGGGCGAGACGTAATTCGCGACCGGCGGGGGTGTTATCGTTGGGATAAAGGACTTTAGAAATGGTTTCCGCGTCCATTTTTTCAGCCACGGATTGATCGTATAACCCGGCGTTAAAAGCCTCAAAATTAAACGATTCACTCGCTTCTGCTTTCCAGAGACGCAAAGCATTAACCGTGTTGGTTTTGTAACCCGGGACGGGGGTATCGTGGGGAATGGCTAAAACCCGACGTTCCGGCAGCCATTGTACCCGTTCCTGTCCCTTATCATCGTGATAGATTTCCGTCCGGCCACCCAGTTTTACTTCCACACTTTCATCGGGACGGGGTAATTCCCAAGGATTGCCGAAGCGTAGCCAGTTATCGGGGATTTCCACCTGCCAACCGTCTTGGATCATTTGATGGAAAATGCCAAATTCGTAGCGGATACCGTAGCCGATGGCGGGAATTTCCAAGGAAGCGAGAGAATCAAGGAAACAAGCCGCTAAACGCCCTAAACCGCCGTTGCCGAGGCCGGGATCCGGTTCCTGTTCGATAATTTCCTCAAAATCAAGACCTAATTCCTCGATCATCTCTTTGATTAGGTCGTAAATACCCAAATTAGCGAGATTATTACCTAAATACCGCCCCATGAGAAATTCGGCGGAGAAATAGCAGACGAGTTTAACTTTTTCTTGTTTGTAGGTGTCGGTGGATTTCAGAAAACGACGCAGCAGGCGATCGCGAACGGTGTAGGCAAGGGCGACATAGTAATTGTAGGGACTGGCATTAGTGCGGTTAACCCCTTGCAAATAAAATAGATTGTCCAGAAAAGCCCGTTTTAGGGTTTCGGGACTCATGCCCGTGCGATCATCTTCAACTAAAGTGGGGCATTGAAGTGCTTCACGCCCATCAGCTAGGCTAGAGGTTGTCTCCATGGGTTTTTGTTGTCCATATATTCGGGAGTCGATCGCCGATCAGACCTGATGACGATATCCTTTATAGTTTACTTGTTACCTTTTGGAGAGACTCAGACATTTAGATTTCTATTGGTTTTGACGGGAGCAGCGATCGTAATTGCCGACAAAAAAAGGGTGAACCCTGTCCACCCTTCCACAATTACTCACAAAAAAAGCTTAATAGCGTTTTTTTCTGTCACTACCACCACCATTGAAGGGTGCGCGCTCCTCACGCTCGCGGGCTTCGTTAACTTTAATTGATCGCCCCATCCATTCAGCACCATCCAGTGCCTCAATTGCGGCACCTTCCTGGGCTTTATTTTCCATTTCCACGAAGGCAAAACCGCGTGGGCGGCCTGTCTCTTTGTCAACGGGAATATGAACCCTTTGAACGTTGCCGTACTCTTTAAAGACCTCGACCAGATCATCTTGGGAAATGTCGTAAGAGAGATTACCAACAAAAATAGACATAATACTTGAATCCTCGATCAATACTCGAAACGGTGTGGAGACACAAAATTCAGGGAGAAGCCGAACAATACTAAAGTAAAAGACTTACCGGATTAATACTGGAAACGAACTTGAACACTAATCTTGACTCTTGCCTCGATCATAACACAGAAAGAGTCGATCGCCGATCAGAATCTGATGACGATATTCCTTATAGTTTACTTGGGGTTTGCTGAATAAATCTCAAAACCTTGTTAGATAAGGTTTTTAGACTTTTTTTACCTCAAAAAGTGCTGATACTTGGAGTGATCGGGGGTAAAATTCAGGTACTTTTTCCCTGAAAATTAGGTAACTGACCCCCTGAAAATGGGTAAAACCCCACACCCCACACCCCACACCCCACACCCTGCCCCCACGAAAAACTTTTTGCCGCAAACCCTAATTAACGACAAAAAAAGGGTGAACCCTGTCCACCCTCCCACAATTATTTACAAAAAAAGCTTAATAGCGTTTTTTTCTGTCACTACCACCACCATTGAAGGGCGTGCGCTCTTCACGATCGCGGGCCTGGTTAACTTTAATTGATCGCCCCATCCAGTCAGCACCATCCAGTGCCTCAATTGCGGCGGTTTCCTGGCCTTTACTTACCATTTCCACGAAGGCGAAACCGCGTTTGCGGCCTGTCTCTTTGTCAACGGGGACATGAACCCTTTTAACCTCGCCGTAGTCTTTAAAGACATCGACCAGATCTTCTTGGGAAATCTCGTAAGAGAGATTACCAACAAAAATAGACATAATACTTGAATCCTCGAACAATACTCGAAACGGTGTGGAGACACAAAATTCAGGGAGAAGCCGAACAATACTAAAGTAAAAGACTTACCGAGTTAATACTGAAAACGAACTTGAACACCAATCTTGACTCTCGGCTCGATCATAACACGAAAAGACTGGAGTTAATGTTAACTTTTATTCTTCAGGGGAAGAGACTGTTTTGGCTATCGGTGGCTACTCCCTCAACCGCCAGCTTTTTTCTCCCGACGAAATAACCAAATCATCAGGGCCACCACACCGATTTGTAGGGCAAAATTGGGTAAGGCGGTGGCTACGTCCCTGCCTGCCGCTAATTGGGCTAGAAAAACCACCGCACCGATAAAACCAGAAGCACCTAAACCGAGATAGATAAACTGCCGCAGACCTCGGTAGGGATTAGCCGCTTCCTCTTTCAAGCGGGCGTATTTTTGGGGATCGAGTCGAGGGGATTTGCTCATAAAAAAATCTTTCTAGCTTTGTATCTATTGTCCGTGATATAATCGGAAACTGGCAATGTGCCGATGTAGCTCAGTGGTAGAGTAGTTGATTCGTAATCAATTGGTCGTGGGTTCAAATCCCATCATCGGCTTGGGGTTTTACCTCCCGGAAGTTGACTAGGAAATACCGAACTCCGGCTGAATAAATCCAAAAAGCTTGTTGGATAAGACTTTTAGACTTTTTGGCCATCCAAAAGTGCCAGACCCTGTATTGATCGGAATGGGCAAAACCCCACACCCCACACCCTGCCCCCACCAACCAACTTTTCCAGCAAACCCTAGTTACTAAAGAAAAGGTTGAATAATTTCTGCGATCGCTTGACGCTGGCAATCGTCATATCCCCAGCGTTCTAGAAAGGCTTGATATTCTCCTTGTCCTGTGTTTAAACTGGTGGCTAATTGTTGTAATTTTTCCGCCAAGGACTGCGATAATAACTGCTTAATTAGTTGACCAGTTTTTTCTTGGACTTTCTCAGAACCTTGGGCGTTTGCTTCGTCTCCTTGACTGCGATGATAGATGACCATTGCCGTGGACATAGCCAGATTTTTAACTAATAATTCATTCACCAATATCGGGGAAGTTTTTAAAGCGGTGATTACCTCCAAACTAGGATGTTCTGTATAGGGTAAATCGCTGGTTAAATAAGTAACAAAAAATCCTCTAGCTCCATTTTCTGTTGAGACTAGATCGGTAATTTTTTCAGTGATTATATTGGCATCTAAAAACTCAATTTGACTTAGTAAATCTTGAGTTTCTTGGATAGCATTTTCAAAAGTTATAACCATAATATAAATAGCCTTCTGTGAAGTTTAAGAGAAAAATACTAAGCATCTAAAGCATTTAACCAATTAGTTAAATCCTCCAATGTCGAAAAATCCAATAAAGCTTCCCCCACTCTTTCTAGATCATCAATAGTCAAGGTCATAATCCGACTCTCTAGAGCCACATCAATAGCTCCTAACTTACGTTTAATCAGACGAATAATTAGATTTCTTTCTCTTGCTAAACCCTGTTCTAAACCCTGTTCTAAACCCTGTTCTAAACCCTGTTCTAAACCCTGTTCTAAACCCTGTTCTAAACCGCGGCGCATCCAACTGGTGGTAATCTGCATAACTCCCTCCTGTTCGGGTTGAATAAATGTGCTAATCTCCTGTTGAAATTCTATCTCCTCGGACGAGTTGAGATTGAGATAGGTATCGACAAAGCCTGAAATCAATTGCATTCTAGCGGCATCTAATCTTAATGTTACCAATAATCTTAGACATTGTGCCTTAACTTTTGCCCTATCCCGAGGGGCAATTTTCATCTTGGCCATCAAAGCGGCGGCGACGGGATTAGCTTGATTGAGAAAATCCCGCCAATTCAAGCGATTTAACTGGACAACTTGATAGTTAAATTCTAACACTTTCAAGTCGGGAAACGCAATTTTATATTGACGAATTGCTTCTTTTTGCGGACGCTCATAGGAAAATATGACAATCGGATAAACTGGTAAGGCAAATTTTTGATGCAGACGAGCGAAATAAGTAAACATTCGCCGATTAAATTCTGGTTGAGAGCTAGACTGTGCTTCTAGATGAATTAAGAAAAATGATGATTGTCCTCGAAATTGAACTTGGGCGACTAAATCACTTTCATACTTTTCTCCTTCCGTGACATCGGTAAAGACTTCTTTGTCTAAAAATGTGATCTGATTAGGCTCTAAATAATTAATAATATCAGGAAAAAACAACTGAATAAATTCAACAAAAAAAGTCGCAATTAATTCCTTAAATAAACGATCATGGTCAATAACATTATTCATACATAATAATTGCAAACGGGGAATCTTTCAGCTTATCTTCATATTCTAGTAATTATAAGGGTTTTACCCAATGATTAGCACTAGGAGGCAAAGAAATTAAATCCTAGATATTACCTTCTATAGTAGCACAAATTTGAGCGAGGGGTAATAGCAAATCCTGTTATCATACTAAATCCGTTGAGTATAGGCTACTTATTAGGACAGGCAAAAGGCAAAAGGTAAGAGGCAACAGGGGGAATAAATAATCAGTCTTTAATAACCGGATTTAGTATCATAAGAAGAGTAAGGACGAGGAGATAAAATGCCCAAAAAAGCCTACTTAGCCGCACATCCAAGTTCAGAGCAAATGAAAGATAGATATAAAGCAAGTCAAGATTCGGTGGCAACAAAAGATGGCACTGGTTAGGTAAAATATCTTGAGGATCGACAATCAAAAATGCGGCAGTAGCTCTCGGATTAGATCATCAATATAGTTTTAAAATTATGGTTCTTCGTTACTTGGTATGGTTCGATCAGGGGGCAGAAATCGGCCAAATCCTTATCTGGCAAAAGACTTAATTGATTAGCTCTTTCTAGATTGAAAACAATTGGCAAAAATCGAAGCAATGTCTTTCTATATAAGGGTTTCACTCCTTATAACTCCCGTCCATTGCATAACACAAACCGAAGAACCAAAATTATCAAAAGCTTTAATGAATTAGGAAAAGAAGGAGTTAAAATCTCAAGAAAAAGAGTCAGGAACATCCGAGAGGAAAAGAACCTTTATTGAAGGAAGAACAATTCCAAAAAATAAAATTGAATAAATTCAGGGAAATTTACGGTAATTTTGCCGGTTAAATCAATTCCCTGCTATCTCCATCCCAAATTGCTGCTAGTACAAAAGTTTTATCTAATTTTCAATTATCGATTGAGAATAGAAATAATTCGATGATTTTGAGTAGTTTTTCCCTGAATTATAGGACGCAGTTGTTGCACCAGTTCCCTAGAGCGTCTTATTCTTGCTTCTGGTAATAAATGCTCATGGGTATCGGCAAATAAACTAGAATCTGTTTGCAGATTAAGAGTTTTTGGATTGTAGATTAAAGGCACTATATTAGACAATTCTTCAATAGTTTTTTTAACATTTTTGACAGTAGTTTCATCGGTCTTAGCATAAACCCAAGAGAGAGAAACTACTAAATCAGCACCTTTAGCTTTTAACTCCTCTTGAAATTGAGCGATGCGTTTGAGGGAGTGTTGAGAAACAGGTCGATCAAATGTTCTAGCCCACCATTTACCTGTACGATGTTTGACTACGGTAGGATCTCCTTTTTCTGTGATTGGATCTGATAAATAACCCCTAGCTTTTCCTGTTTGTATAACATCAACAGCAGTTTTTACTATAGCGCGTAAACTAGGAACTCCCATTAACCAAGTCTCGGAAACTAATTGTTCTAAGGGTATATTTCCTAAACCAGGTTTTCCAATGGCAACACTAAAGGGAACGGAACCAAATAAACCATCACCGTAACCAATACCATCATCATCCAGTAACATCAAATATTCAGGAATGAGAACTACTATATCCCCCGGACGTACCTGTTCTAAAATAATTGGGCAGATGACATTTAATCCCAAATCTCCCTGTAAACCAAAGTTAAAAACTGGGATTTTTAGTTCTTGTTCTAGGAATTGAGAGTTAATACTATAATTTACCCCCGACCCCCCCGCAAAAATTATTCGTCTCGGTGCATCTATCTGCTTGGCAAAAGAGGCTTTTTGTTCGTACATTTGTAGGAGCCACTTTAATTCACCACCGTAGTGTACGTTATAAAAAAAACCCAAAGACCAGGCCACACCAACGGTAGCTAACCAAGGCCAAAAAGTAAACATTTTCTTCATAACTTTAGCTCCTAGAGTTGAACAATTAGAGGATAACTACAGAATCACTAATTCTAGTTCAAAAAAGAGATGATTGTCTTATCTTTCTTGCCACAATTGCCAAATAGTCGCCACATATTTCCGTCCTTTTGACAAATAATCCAAGAGATTAATTCCAGTTTTACTCTCACCATAAATGCGGGGAACGCAAAGATAAGGAACTTCCACTAACTTATAACCCAAACGATTGGCACGGGTTAATAAATCAATGCAATATTCTCCATAATCTCCCTTTAAGCGAATTTTTTCTAAAACCTGAGAACGAACGGCAATAAAACCACTGGTATAGTCGTGAACTTGATTGCCTAGCATCACGATGGCCATGCGATTAATAATCCAGCTTAACATCCGGGCCATCAGTCCGTGGGCAACATCATCACCCCCCGGAATCCAACGAGAACCTAGGGCCATATCAGCTTTTTTAGCTCGAATCGCTGTGATTAATTGGGGCACATCTTCTGGAGGCATAGACAAATCACAATCCATCCAAGTAATAATTTTAGCCCCATACAGATTAATTGCGTCGTCAATACCTCTCTGTAGAGCCGAAGTTAACCCTTTCTCGTCGATTCTGCGACACAAAATTACCCCCGATTGGAATTGCGAATCTTGGGGAGGAGTGGGATATTGTTTGGCTAAATCTTCTACTATCTGCCAAGTTTCATCGGGAGAATTATCATCCACCACTAGCACTAAATAAGGACTAGGAACACTAGCTAGTAAACGTTCAATTAATTGACTAATATTATCTCGCTCGTTATAAGTGGGTAAAATCGTACAGACTAAATCATTAGCTGCTGGAGTAATTGTGGGCTTATACTCAGATTTTTGGGCTAGTAAACCTGTCTCAGAAGCAGATATAACTATTTCATAGAAAGGATACTTACCAATGATTCCAGAGCGATTTATGCCAATTTGAAACTTTTGTCCATCTTGGCTAAATTCCATTTCTTCCGGTGGGGATTGTAAGAGTTGACAAGAGCGATAGGGATAGCAAACGTAGGGAAAACTAGACAATCCTTGACTGACTAATTCTTGGCATAGTTTAACCATGGCTTGACTATCTTCCACGCGGAAGAAAGTTTTTTGTTTCTCCAGACCAAAACCTAAAACTTGTGCCGCATATTGATGAGAAAAGACAACAATAGAATTAGGATTCTCTTCTATGCTTTTGATGGCTGACGCTATCCCCTGGTGGGTTTTATAGAAAAATTGTCCACCTTGATAAATGTTTTTATAGACACCTATTGCCATTAAGATTAGCAGTAAAACCCAACTTCCCTTGGCTACAAAAACTTCTTGGTTCGCTCCTATAATTTTTACTTGTTCCACCGTTAATAAGGTAACAAAGGGGATAAGAGGCAATAAATATCTCGGTCCCCATTGTTTCCCTCCCACCATGACTTCTCCTGGTGCAATATCGACCAAACAAGACACCCCTACTGTGTAGATCAAATAGAGAGCATAGACAAAAAGCATTTGTTTATCTAGAGATATATTGGCGATGTCAAATAGATAACAACTGGCTAAAAGTATCAGGAAGTAAATTATATTGTCCTTGACTAACGCCTTGGTTTTGAGCATTCCTTGCCAGCGAAGATTGACGAGAACAGCCAAGATGATAATCGCCGTGACACTAATTAAAGTGACGGGAATATCCTTGGCAAAATTCAATTGTTGACCGCTCCAAGTGAGCAAGTAAGCTAAGGGAATTATACAGATAGGAAAATGCAGCAAAAAAGAGCTATTCAACTGATAAAAACTGGTCAGGGCTTCTTGAATACGTTTTTTCCAAGAAAACTCCTCAAGGACTAACAGAGCGTGAACTCCTAGAAAACGATTATAAATTAACTTATTGCACAACCACAGTAAAAACACACTAACAATCATGCCTAGCACAAAACTAAAAGCTATTAGATTAGTTAGCAGAAATTCAGAAAAATTAAGATTTTTCTCCGTTGAATACCAAGCAAAAATTGAGGTTTGTTCTGGAGTTAAACCTAAGAAAACTAATAAAGTTAAAGTTGCCACTAGGGCCAGACATTCGGAGCGGAACCATACTGATAAACCCACTATAAATCCGCCTAATAAATTGGGCAGCCAGCCACTATTAGCTGTATCGGGTAGAAAAAAAGCGATAACAATTCCCAAAAATCCTAAAGTAACAGCGAGGGTATGTTCACAATATATGGCACTGTATAGAGTTAAGGGCGAAGCAAAAATCAAAATAACTAATCCCAAAAGACTCCCCCAACTGTCTAGGGAAAAAGCGGGAATTGCTCTCGAAAAACTGAGCCACAATACCCAAATTGATAGGAGGGGAATCAAGTAAAACCCACGATAACCCCAAAGTTTATAAAAAAGGGAAGTTAGCAAAGAGAATGGAAAAGGAAAAGAGATATAATAACGTTGATTTAAGTAGTAAACAAAAGGGGGGCGATAAGTGTATAAACCCTCTTGCCAAAGACGAGTAACCCAAGCTTCTGCGCGCTCAACTAAGTCAAATCGCCATTGACCACTACTTAGCTGACGAGCTAGTAAAGCTTTCAGCGCCCCATCGCCATTAAAAAAAACATCCTTGGGAACTGAAATACATAGATATAGGGAATAAAAGCAACCAGCGGCAATTACTACCCAAGATAAAAATTCCGTGCCAATTATCATAAAAGTCGGTTTTTATTCAAAAAATTTTCATCAATTTTTCATCCCTACTCAGCCTCAGCAAAAACTTGCTGAACTGCTTGGGCCACTCGCTCAATTTGCTCGTCCGTGAGAGCTAAACCGCTAGGCAGATAAAAACCTCTGCGTGCCAGTCTTTCAGCCACGGGACAGGAAACATTTTGCAATAATCCCATTTTGTGAAATACCGGTTGTTCGTGCATACACCAGAAAAAAGGACGCGTACCAATCTGATGTTCTTTGAGGCGTTTCATCGCTTCCATAGCATCAAAGTTAACCTCATCTTTGAGAACAACACCATAAACCCAATAAATATTTTCGGCATAATCAGTTTGAGGTAGAGGCAATTCTAGACAGGGGATATTTTGCAATAATTCCCTGTAGCGTCTGCCCATTTTTCTCTTGCGCTGGACAAAAGTTTCTAGCTGTTCTAATTGTGCTAAACCCACTGCCGCTTGCAGATTAGTCATCCTCAGATTCCAGCCCAGTTCTTCGTGAATAAAACGTCGTTGGGGCTGAAAATATAAATTTCTCAGGGAACGACAACGCTCAAAAATATCCTCTTGGTTGGTGACAATCATGCCCCCTTCCCCAGTGGTAATATGTTTGTTGGAATAGAAACTAAAGATACTGATATCACCGAAACTACCACAGGGTTTACCTTGATAGGTTTGACCGTGCATTTCCGCCGCATCTTCAATAATTTTTAAACCGTATTTTTGAGCTAATTCTAAAACTGGAGTCATTGCCACTGGTAATCCGTAGATATGAACCACCATTATCGCTTTAGTGCGGGGCGTGATTTTTGCCTCTATCTGTCCGATATCCATGTTCCAAGTCTGCGCTTCGCAGTCCACCACCACGGGAATCGCCCCGGCCTTGACAATGGCAGCCCCGCAGGAAATGATGGTAAAAGTGGGGAGAATCACTTCATCCCCCGAACCAATTCCTAAAGCGACGATGGCCGCTTCTAAGGCCATAGAAGCATTGCACACGGAAACGGCATACTTTCGCCCAACAGCGAGGGCAAAATTTTCTTCAAACTTCTGAACGAAGGGACCTTCCGAAGAAATCCAACCGCTATCAATACATTCGTTAAGATACTGTTTTTCCTTGCCCGCAAGTAGTGGCTCATTGACGGGAATAAAGCTACTCATGCCATCTCTGCTCCCGCCATTTTAACCACGGTTTCCTCAATTCCTGTAAAGCGAGTTTTATCCTGATTACCAACGTAGGGACCTTGTTTTACTTCAATCATTTCTACTTCTTCTAAGACTTGGAAACCATGACCACCTTGTACCAATAAAACCACATCCCCATCTCTCAAGATATGACTTTCTAGATATTGTTGGTCGTCATCATAGAAATCTACCCGCAGTTTTCCTCTTTTGATAATTAAGACTTCCTGGGTAAAAAATACTTCCCGTTGTACTTTGTTATGAACGTGGGGCATAATACTTTTTCCCGTCGGGTGTCTCATATAGGCCAACTGTTGGGAAAAATCATCGGGAGTTAGAAAATGAATCCCCTCTTGGTTAAACTCTCGTCGGAGAATTATCGCTAAAACTTTACCATCTTTTGTGATTTGAGAAATTGGCAAAGAGTTAAATTGACTTTCTGGCTTATTTTTCTGATTTTGTCGCCGGAGAAAATCTAAAGATAAAAAGTCTGAAGCTAGTTTAAACATGAATTTAACCCCCCTAGGGAATGGTTGTGAGAAAGGCTGAAATTAATTGACGGTATAGAAGCTGTGAACCAGTGACTAACTTTTGTCACTCCCGGTAGGCTAACTTAATTAGCTAAAGCTTAATCTAATTAACACGATGTTAATTTAGTTAACAGAAGGTTAATTGCGACTAAGGCGAGACTATTATACCATACATTTGAGAAAATACAAGCGTAAATTTGTTTTTTTAAAATCTTTTTATAGACGAGCTTGGCTTATTTTAAAATGCAGCCCAGCTTACCTACCATCGTTATTTGACTGACGGCTAACTGCTATATTTTGTGATGACGATATAAATAGCAAAAACTATAGACGAATAGCTATGAGCTTTGGTGAAGAATTTCAATTACTGCTGCGGGCCCGCTATCCTCTCATTTATGTTAGCACCTTAGAAGAAGAACGTCTCGAAAAAGCGATCGCCGATATTGCCAAACAGAGCAATAACCGTGCTGTCTATGTCTGGGATTTTGTGGATGGTTATCAAGATAATCCCAATAATGAGAACTTTGCTCGGCGTAATCCCCTGCAAGCTCTTGAATTCGTCGAAAAGCTGCCGACTAACATCGCCGCCATCATAATCTTACGGGATTTCCAGCGCTTTTTAGAAGATATTGCCATCGCCAGAAAATTGCGAAATCTTGCCCGTTCCCTGAAATCTCAGCCCAAAAACCTAATTATCGTCGCTCCTGAACTGTCTATCCCCTCGGATCTAACCGAAGTAATCACCGTCGTCGATTTTCCCCTCCCCAGTGGCGAAGAAATTAAACAGGAAATCCAGCGATTAATCGCCGCCACCGGACAACCCGTCAAAGAACCACTCCTCGATGAATTAGTGCTTTCTGCCCAAGGATTATCCCTAGAGAGAATTCGTCGGGTTTTGGCCAAATGTTTAGCCAGTCACGGCAAAATTGAGCCAGAGGACGTGGAATTAATTTTGGCAGAAAAACGCCAATCGATTCGTCAAACCCAGATATTAGACTTTTATCCCGCCACAGAGCAGATTTCTGACATCGGGGGACTAGATAATCTCAAAGACTGGCTGATTCGTCGCGGTGGTGCCTTTAGTGAACGCGCCCGCGCCTACGGTTTACCCAATCCCAGGGGTTTACTATTGGTGGGAATTCAAGGGACGGGTAAATCCCTGACAGCGAAAGCTATTTCCCATCATTGGCACTTACCCCTACTACGTCTAGACGTGGGGCGTTTATTTGGCGGATTGGTGGGAGAATCGGAATCACGCACCCGTCAGATGATTAATCTCGCCGAAGCTTTAGCTCCCTGTGTGCTGTGGATAGACGAAATTGATAAAGCTTTCGCCGGAGTGGATGGGAAAGGCGACGGAGGAACCACCGGGCGGGTTTTCGGGACTTTTATCACTTGGTTAGCCGAGAAACAATCGCCGGTTTTTGTCGTCGCTACAGCTAATAACATCCAATCTCTGCCCCCGGAAATGTTGCGAAAAGGACGCTTCGATGAGATATTTTTTGTCGGACTACCTAGCCAAAAGTCCCGCGAGGAGATTTTTAGCGTTCATCTGGGGAAAGTCCGGCCCCATAATCTAAAAAGTTATGATATAAAGCGACTAGCCTACGAAACTCCCGATTTTTCGGGGGCAGAAATCGAACAAACCATCGTGGAAGCGATGCACATCGGTTTTAGTCAAAATCGCGACTTTAGCACCGATGATGTGCTTGAGGCCGCTAGTCAGATTATACCCCTGGCTCGCACTGCTCAAGAACAGATCCAGTTTCTACAGGATTGGGCTAAGTCCGGTAAAGCTCGTTTAGCCTCTCGCGATGATCGTTTTAATGTTAATCCTAACAGTTAATTTAGCACCAATATGAAGCGTTTATCTGGTTTATTGCAATTTATGGTCGGCTTTGTCCTGGGAGTGGTCATTTTAGTCGGTGGGGCTACTGCTGTCGCCTATATGCTTCTCTCTGGCATGAATTCTAATCCTCCTAAACCCGTCTTTACCGAGGAGAAAAAAGAGGAAACTAAGGAGGAAAAAGCTGCTAAACCCATCCCTACTACTCCCGTCCAAGAACAACCGCAAGCTGAGGTGAAAGAGTCTCCCACAGCTGCACCAGCACCAAAAGCTGCCCCGAAACCCAGTCCCGAAGCAAGTAAAAAAGAAACCACATCCGAGGGTTATCAAGCGCGGGTGACATGGCAAAGCGGTTTAAGTTTGCGCTCTGAACCTACCAGTGAATCGACTCGTCTCGGCGGTCTGGATTATAATACTAAAGTCAGTGTGGTGGGAACCAGCAGCGATGGCCAATGGCATCGTGTGCGTCTGTCCGATGGTCGCGAAGGTTGGATTAAAGCGGGTAATATTTCCAGAGTCGAGTAAATATTTAGAAGGGTTAGGTTTTCTAAATCTACCCCTTTCCTTAATCAGTAATTGGACAAAGTTATACCATTTTTCAAAAAGTATGTCATACTTGGTAAAGGTATAGTTTGTGTGGTAAAAAGGCAATGAGTGGAGTCCCTAATATTAATGTTGCTGAGTCAGTAGAAGACTTAAAATCCTTGTTGAAGCAACAAGTAACCT
>NZ_JADBUB010000071.1:0-12472 GCF_020245865.1 Microcystis sp. M169S2 | reverse complement strand
TCATGGACAGTGTTGCTCCTTTAAGAGCCAGTTTCAGATTGTCGATAATATCATCGGGTAATTTTGAGAGATTGGCAAGGGTTCTTTTTTTGACTTGATCTCCTTCTCGATAGGACTCTCGAAGAAGAACAGCGGGGGGGGAATTACGGTTAGGAACTTTTTCTATATACATGACCACTATTTTAGCAAATGGAGAGAATTCTTGTCCATTAAGAAATTTTACAAATTACATGGGTGCATTAAGAAAAGTTAAGGGGTATATCCATTGATGGATAAGGGTTTCGGCTATTATGGTATATGTGTATGGGGGAAGTTCAGTTATAACTTAGAAATTAATCAACAACTAAAGCTTATGCTTGTAGCTAAGTGAAATCATTGATTAAGAGATCTGTACTTTTCAATAACTTTTTGCCGCAAACCCTATTTAGGATTATCCTAGAAATATATTGGGGTGCATCTCAATTTTGGAGAAATATCTAGATGACATTTTGGGCGTTGGGCGCTTGGGCGCACGCAGTTCGATAAACTCACTGACCACGGTGCGCCCCTACCATTGGTGCAATAATATTATTATTGTAAGGGCGAATTGCATTCGCCCTCTTTGAATAACTTCTGCTGCTCACCATAAGTGAGAGAGTGAGAGAAAGTCACAAATATGAGATGCACCCATGTATTGTATGATGCCAGGGCAAATTTTAGGCGATCGATACCAAATTCAAAGTCAGTTAGGTAAACAAACCGGAAGACGCACTTTTCTCGCCCAAGATCTAAAAACGGGCGCTACTGTTGTTGTCAAATTATTAATCTTCAGTCCCGATTTTGAATGGACAGATTTAAAACTTTTTGAACGGGAAGCTGAAACTCTTAAACATCTAGATTGTCGCTCGATTCCTGAATATATCGACTATTTTGAAGTTCGCACCGATACCTATCAAGGTTTTGCCCTTGTTCAGAGTTATATCGAGGCGAAATCTCTCAAGGAACAGATAGAAAATGGTCGCAAATTTAGTGAGGCAGACCTGCAAGAATTAGCCAAATCTATCCTAGGGATTTTAATTTATCTTCATGGACTTAACCCGCCAATTATCCACCGGGATTTGAAACCTAGTAATATCTTATTAAAAGATCGAACTGGTCATAGTATCGGCAATGTTTATTTAATTGATTTTGGTTCTGTCCAGACTGTTGCTCAACAGGAACAGGCCACTTTAACTATTGTCGGAACCTACGGTTATATGCCACCCGAACAATTCGGTGGTCGCACCGTTGCCGCTTCTGATTTATACAGTTTAGGAGCCACTTTAATCTATCTAGCTACAGGCATTCATCCCGCCGATTTACCCCAAAAAGATGGCAAAATTCAATTAAATAATTTAGCCAATTTAAGCCCTGCTTTTGTTCATTGGTTAGGGCAGTTAATCGAACCTAGTCTCGAAAAAAGGTTTGTTTCAGCCCAGGCAGCAAATCAAGCTTTAAATACTCTCCACGAAATGCAATTAACTTCCTCAAACCTTGAAAAACCCGCCGGGAGTCGGGTACAGTTGCAAAAAAGCGGGGAGAAAATTAAAATATCTTTACCTCCCGAAGGTTTTACCCCTAAATTAATTTATCTTGGAACTTTTGCCATCGCTTGGAATGCTTTTTTATTAGTATGGACAGGAGGATCCGTTTCTATTCCTCTGTGGATAAGTTGGTTTTTTATGCTCTTTTCCTTGCCTTTTTGGTTTGTGGGTTTAGGAATGCTTTATCAGATTATTTATTGTCTCAAAGGAGAGGAAATTATCACTATTGATAGTCAGGAAATTGTGGCCATTCAGCGAATTTTTGGTTTGACACTTCCGGGCAAAAAGAAAATGGCACGGGAACATATTAATAAACTGGTGAAAGCTGATGGTTATCATAGCAAAGATGGTGATGGCGATCGAGTTTATGTGCCGATGGCTTTAACTATTTGGGCGGGGACTAAAGAATATACTATTAGCAGTAAGACAAAAGAATATCTGAGTAAACCCGAAATTGAATGGTTAGCAGCGGAATTAAGCCAGTGGTTAGGAATACCAATTACTAATAAGTAGCCAGTTACAATCAGCTTTTTTCTCCCCTCTCCCTTCTCTCCTTCTTTCCCCTCCCCATCTCCCTGATATAGACGAACTGTCTGTGATCAGTGTAAAATTTTATGAAGAGTCTGGGCTTTTTTCTCCCTTTTCCGGAGAAATGCCCCAGAGCCAGTGACTAAAATCAAAATTGTGTCATCCCATCGATAATTAAGTTTATGAGCGCCACTATTACCGTAGAAAAACGCAAATTAGAAAAACCCCCTTTAGAACTGCATTATCTCGGCGATCGAGTCCTGCGTCAACCGGCCAAGCGGATTGCTAAAGTCGATGACAGCATTCGCCAATTAGCCAAAGAAATGCTGCAAACTATGTATAGTGCCAATGGTATCGGTTTAGCGGCTCCGCAAGTGGCAGTCAATAAACAATTGATTGTCATCGATTGTGAACCCGATAAACCAGAAAATCCGCCCCTAATTCTGATTAATCCCCAAATTATCGGTTATGGTCGGGAATTGTGCAAAGCGGAAGAGGGTTGTTTGAGTATTCCCGATGTGTTTTTAGATGTCATCCGTCCCCAAGCGATCGAAGTGAGTTATAAAGATGAACAGGGGAAACCGCGAAAACTGCAAGCTGACGGTTTACTAGCGCGGGTAATTCAACACGAAATGGACCATCTTAATGGTGTCATGTTCGTGGACAGAGTAGATAACGATTTGGCACTGAATGAAGAATTAAAAAAACACGGTTTTTCCGTGCAAGCGGTGAAACCCGTTGAGAAAGTGACAAAATAAAGGCATTAGTTAATTTAGGTGAGGAGTGAAGATGACCCCGAAAAGCGGCGTTTTATTGTTATTATCCTGTATTGCAGCAATCGCTGCTGTGGGTTGTGTCTTTGAAATTAGTTCGGGAGAACCGGATTTAGGCAATACCACCACTAGCTTAATTCTAGCGGCAAGTGTACCATTAACAGCCCTATTTTTTTGGGCTGCGGTTAAAGACACGAGAGCCAATTACAAATAGAATAACTTCCCCTCGGTTATCTAAAAATTGGCATAATTTTCATGAGCAGAAGAGAGAATGTATTTCTCTCTTTTGTTTGTTTTAACTACAGGGCAAATTGCCAGAAAAAGTTACTTATTTTGAGTATCTTATCATCTTTTATGACAATCAATTATCTGCCGACCGGTGAAAATCTGATTAGGTAAAGATTTCCCTCCTCTCTCCTATATCCGCAATCTAGAATGATAAAATAGGTGAAGTTCAAAGCATCATTCATTAGCTATGACCACAACCTACAAAGTAGAAATTTCCCATTTAGGAACCACACAAACGATCGAAGTTAGGGAAGATCAAACTATACTACAAGCGGCCTACGATGCGGGGATTGACTTACCCAGTTCTTGCAATGCGGGCGTATGTACTACCTGCGCCGCTCAACTTTCCCAGGGTAGCGTCGAACAAGGTGAGGGCATGGGATTATCCCCCGACCTGCAAAAAGAAGGCTATGCTTTGTTATGTGTGGCCTATCCTCGCTCCGATATTAAACTGGAATCTGGCAAGGAAGAAGTAGTTTATCAACGTCAATTCGGAAAACCCTAGGCCAAACTGGGGTTAAGATGAGAAATTTTCGGGGGGTTCCCCCCAAAAAAACAGATTTTGAGCCAATAGAACCAGCAAACCCTAACTAATAGCCGAATGCTGACTAATAAGGGAGAACTTTTCCTCTCTACCCTTGAGGGCCGCTTTCATGAAACCAGAAAAGAGAGGATGAGCTTTATTGGGACGAGAGCGAAATTCGGGGTGAAATTGGGTAGCAATAAAGAAAGGATGTTTTGGTAGTTCGATAATTTCCACCAAACGACCATCAGGAGAAGTGCCACTCACCAGATAACCAGTCTCAAAAAAGAGACTACGATAGGCATTATTGAACTCGTAACGGTGACGATGGCGCTCATAGATAACCTCTTGACCGTAGAGGGAGAAAGCCAGACTATCGGGATTTAAACGGCAGGGATAGAGACCTAAGCGCATTGTTCCCCCTAAATCCACCACATCTGCCTGTTCTGGCAGTAAATTAATCACCGGATTGGGTGTATCCTCTTCAAATTCGGAACTATTGGCCCTTTCTAATCGGGCCACATTGCGACCCCATTCGATAATCGAACACTGCATCCCTAAACAGAGACCCAAGAAAGGAATATTATTGACCCTAGCATACTCGATCGCCTTAATTTTGCCATCCACACCCCTAATACCAAAACCACCGGGTACAACAATACCGTCAACACCGCTTAAATGAGCTTCGGCCGAATCGTTATCCACATCTTCGGCACTTACCCAACGCAATTCTATCTCGCTATTAAGGGCAATAGCGGCGTGTTTGAGGGCCTCCACCACCGAGAGATAAGCATCCCCCAACTGCACATACTTACCGACGATAGCTATCTCTAATTTTTGACTAGGGGATTGCATCTGTCGGATGAGATTTTCCCACTCCTCCAGATGGGGATATCGGGGACCCAGGTTTAATAATTCTAGGGTTTGTTGCGCTAATCCCTCTTTTTCCAGATTGAGAGGCACTTCGTAGATACTGCTGGCATCCTGAGCAGTAATCACCGATTCCACCGGCACATCACAGAAAGCTGAGAGTTTTTCTTTTAATCCCGGTTGTAGGGGTAGATGACAACGACAGACTAACACATCCGGTTGAATACCGATCGATCTTAATTCCTTGACCGAGTGTTGCGTCGGTTTAGTTTTCATCTCCTTCGCGGCCGGAATCCAAGGAATTAGGGTAACGTGCATATAAACCACGTTATTTCGTCCCACATCCTTCCTAAATTGCCTAATTGCTTCTAAAAAAGGCAAAGATTCGATATCTCCCACCGTACCACCAATTTCTGTGATGACAATATCGGGGTTGGTATCTTTGGCCACCCGGAGAATCCTTTCCTTGATTTCGTTGGTAATATGGGGAATTACCTGCACAGTTCCCCCCATATAAGCACCACGGCGCTCTTTATTCAATACCGCTTGATAAATCGAGCCAGTAGTCACACTATTGAGACGGGAGAGTTCCGTATCGGTAAAACGTTCGTAGTGGCCAAGGTCGAGGTCGGTTTCAGCCCCATCATCGGTGACAAATACCTCTCCGTGTTGAAAAGGACTCATCGTACCCGGATCCACGTTGATGTAGGGGTCTAATTTCAGAATTGAGACGGAATAATCCCGACTTTTCAACAATCTTCCCAAACTAGCAGCGACAATTCCTTTCCCAATACTGGAGACAACTCCCCCAGTAACAAAGACAAATTTACTCATAAAATTCTTCCTGCGATCGATTATACCTAGCAAGGGGTGAGAGTTTTCGGGATGGGGCGGTGTCATTTTCCCAGATTTCATTATAACTGGATGATCTATACCCCGATCCTCGTTTTAGCTCCCTCTCGAAAATCTATTAGACCACAGCCTTCAGTCACCTTCATCCCAATCATCTAAATTTTCCGCTACAATCGAGAGTACTAAGACTCAGGCAATTGTAAAGTAATATTAATGATAGATTTTAATACTCTCGCTGAATTTTCCCGCAACTATTGCGTCTCGATTTGTGCCTTTTTAGTACCCGCTAACTTAGTAACCACCGTTTTAACCGTTCTTTTTCTCTATTTTGGTCGTCCTACCCGTCAAGTCTTCCCCATTGCTTCCCTAGCTTTGTTGTTCGCTCTCACTATGTTTCTCCACGTCGCCACCTGGTTAATGATTGGTGTGGTTATGCCCCCCACTTTTATCCTCTTTGGACTGGGTTTAACCTGTTTTCTGATCAATTTTCAAGCCATCAGCGATCGCCAAAGCTTGGAACAGTTATTACACACCGGGGTTAGTCGTCTGGCCCGCTCTTTCAACTAAAAAAAGCGCCGAGACTTCCCACCCCACCATTAAGATAACCGCTAGATCTGGCTGAATTTTTTTCGGCCAAAGACTTGACAAACTTCAAAATTTCTGCTAACCTTGTAGTATAATGGGAATCCGTGTAGGCCTACGAACCCTCTTTTTAACTCTTTCTCAAGAATAAAAATTTTAACCCGAATTGCCGGTAGTAGCTAAACTAAGAGCAGTACCACGGGAAACGGTGATTATGGAAGTTATTTGCACGCGTCCCCACTGTCCGAGACCGCGTAATCAGTGCCTAGACCTAGACGATAGCAATCGCTTAACCTCGATCGAGCAGAAATATTGTACTACTTGCGGGATGCCATTAATTTTAGGGGGACGTTATTTGCCTGAACGTCTATTGGGACAAGGAGGATTTGGGGCAGCATTTTTAGCAGTAGATCGTTATAGTCCCAAAAAAGCTAAATGTGTACTCAAACAATTTCAACCTTCGGGTAATTTAAGTCCGCAAGCTTTAGAAAAAGCGAAAAATTTATTTTTTCAAGAAGCGCACGTTTTAGAAGATTTAGGACGAGAACATCCTCAAATCCCCGATCTCTATGCTTTTTTCCCTTTAAAAGTCAAGAATCAATTAACGGGAGA
Source organism: Microcystis sp. M169S2 (assembly GCF_020245865.1). NCBI lineage: Bacteria > Bacillati > Cyanobacteriota > Cyanophyceae > Chroococcales > Microcystaceae > Microcystis > Microcystis sp. M169S2. Next base: position 5,882 of record NZ_JADBUB010000071.1, on the reverse strand, counting down.
AGAAGAGCAATTTTTCTATCTGGCCCAGGAATATATCGACGGTAAAAACTTAGAAGAAATTCTCCAACAGCAACAAAAACCCTTTCAAGAAAGTGAAGTTAAAAACATTCTCAAAGAATTACTTCTTATCCTCAAATTTATCCATGAAAATGGTTCCATTCACCGGGATATAAAACCATCTAACATAATGCTATCCAAAAATGGCCGCCTCTATTTACTCGATTTTGGGGCAGTAAAACAGGCTACTAATAACCCCAATAATACACAAGAGAAATCCACAACAATTTACTCAGCTGGATTTGCTCCTCCCGAACAACAATTAGGCAATCAGGTATCAGCAGCCACAGATTTATATGCCCTAGCAGCTACCTGTGTTATACTCTTAACTAATCGTGATCCTGATGATATATACGATTCGCAAAAACAGGTCTGGAATTGGCAAAATTATGCCCCTAATATCAGTGCAGATTTAGCCCAAGTATTCAATAAAATGTTACTAGCAAATCCCCAGGATAGATTTCAATCCTGTGGAGAAGTTTTAACCGCTTTAAATCCTCCTCCCCCACCTTCCCCAATTCCCCCATCTTCCCCATCTTCCCCATCTTCTCCAGTGATGAGAAAAACTTCCCGCTTTTCTCTTGGGGAAACTTTCGCTAATGCTGCCTTTACAGGGTTTGAGGGGACATTATTAGTAATTGCCTTCAATAGTTTAGTCCCCTCGGTAGGAATTGTCATCGCCTTTATGATCTTAGGTGGCTTAGTTTTGGCATTATTTAAAAAAGTAATTGAAGGAAAAGATATACCAATTATCGCAGCAATTACCCTCGCCTTGATGTTAATTCCGCAACTGCAAGGCAGCCTAAGTTTTCCTGAAATTGCTATCATTGCCGTGATGGCAGCTATCGGGGCAATTGCTATTACTGCCTTTTTCCGGTTAATATATCAGATAATTTTGCGATTATTTTAAAACCCTGAAAGTTGCCAAATTATCATCACTACCGCCGGTAATCGTGCCACCGAGGTCTAAAATAGTTTGCAGATAGTCGAGGACTTCCTGAGAAATTAACTCTCCTGGCATCAAAACGGGAATACCGGGGGGATAGGGACAGATAACATCAGCACTAAGACGATCGAGGGCATTTTTCCGGGATACTATCTCTGTAGGGGCAAAAAAAGCCTTTCTAGGAGAAATAGCCGAATTTGCCGTGACTGGAGGAGGAGTGGGGGGTAAACTGGTAGAGGAAGGGGATTGAAGGCATTGAAAAGCAGTAATTAGGCGATTAATGTGTTCGCGATGATTGCCGATGGAGATAATAAAAGTAAGTTGGCTTAAAGTCGGTAATTCTGCCGTGACAGCGTATTTTTCTCGCAAAATATCGTCTATTTCGTAACCAGTTAAGCCAAAATCTCTGACGATTACCGTTAAACGAGTGCGATCAAACCAGTGACAACCCGGGATAGAATGGGGAAAGTCTAAAACAGAGATATTAGGGATTTTATCGAGTTCTTTTCGGGCAGTAGCGGCTAAATCGAGGGTTTTGCTCAGTAAATCTAGTCCTTGCGTCGCCATTTGCTTTCTAGCACTATCAAGGGAAGCGAGAAGCAGATAACTAGGGCTAGTGGTTTGAACTAATTGTAAGGCTCGATCGACTTTTTCGGAACTAATGCGATCGCTTTTTAAGTGTAACATCGATGCTTGAGTTAAGGCCCCTAAAACCTTATGGGTGGACTGAATAGCCATATCGGCGCCGAGAGAGAGGGCAGCCGGAGGTAAATCGGGATGAAAGCCAAAATGGGCCCCGTGAGCCTCGTCAACGAGCAGCGGGATAGAATAATGATTGGTAATCTGGGCGATAGTTTTTAAGTCACAGCAAACCCCTTGATAGGTGGGAGAGACTACCATCACCGCTTTAGCGTCGGGATGAAGTTTCAGGGCATTTGCGAGGGATTGGGGGGTTATATTTAAATTTAGATCGATAGTGGGATTATATTCGGGATTGATAAAGATAGGCTGCGCCCCAGAGAGAATTAAGCCCGAAATTGCCGATTTATGAATATTTCTCGCCAAAATAATTTTATCTCCCTCGCCGCAAGTGGCTAAAATCGCCGCAATAATGCCACAACTGGAACCATTGACCAAAAACCAGCTTTTATCCGCCCCAAATGTCTCGGCTGCTAAAATTTGCGCTTCTTTAATCACTCCCGTCGGGGCAAACAAATTATCAAGGTCGGGTAATTCGGGTAAATCGGCTTTAAAGACGCTTTTTCCCAGTAAATTACTTAAATCTTCCCCGATTCCTTCCCCCTGCTTATGCCCTGGCGCGTAAAATGGTACATCTAAACTATTGACTTTTTTTTGCAGTTGTGCTAACAACGGAGCGGATTCTGGCGAAGGCATTTTGGAAAGGAATTATGAATTATGGCTCTCTTGGATTTGCTGGGTAAAATGTATTCTAAGATACATTCCTCCTAGCGAGGGGGTGGAAGGAACCACTCCAGACACAGAGGACACAAAGATTGATCGCTTTTCTAGTAAGTTAAACTGGTCGCAACGCGCTCGCTACGCGAGATCACACAAAGAATAAGAGAGCCGGAAAACTTCGTACCTCACCATTAAGATAACTGCTCTAACATCTCGATCGTGGAAAGTCCCATAAAAAAGAAGTTCCCACTCACGGACATTTAAGGCTTTTTGGACCCTATGTCCACAGCAACGGTCAGACTTTTAGCTTTGTTGGTTGCCATGGAAAAATTAAGCGAAAATCCCGACCATATTAAGCGGATTTCGCCGATAGCATATCTCGAAAAGAACGCCATCCTAAGTCTGATATAGCACGGGATAGCTTACGGTTTTAACCATTCCTGAGTGTTGAAATCTTCTAGAACTATCGTAGTGAAAAAGCCAATTAGGCAAGGGATTCTCCCACTTCTAAGAGGGGACAAAAGGGAAAATAGGGAGAAACCGTCCAACGATAGAATTTTTTGCTGCTGGTGGACTGAAGATTAAAACGCAGGGAAACAAAGGGGAAAAAGGGAGATACGGAACAATTCCAACTGAAAGCCGGCTTAGAACTGCTATTATCGTCCTGCAAAGACCAAGCAGGGTATTGAAAAACCTCCCGGACGAGGGATTTTCCTTCATCGCTAACTTGGGCGCAGCTGCGACTAATGCCCGAAACCAAACAGAGACTATTACTGACACAATTATCATTAGAAGCCACGATCAGGATATCTTCCCCGGTGGTGGTTAGTTCAAAAGCGATAAAATCTCCACCTTGCCAACGACTAAGGACTTGTCCTTGGGCATTCTGGTAGATAGCGCTGCAGTTTTCGGGATCGAGAAGACGATTACTATCGGGATCTAAGTAACCGCAAACCTTGCCCATCAGACGAGTTCCATCCTGAAACCCATACACCCAATCAAAGGTATCGGTTTTAGCAGCCCTTTGATTGTTTTTGTTGACCAATAGTAATCGATCGCTGATCACGGTTAAATTCTCAATAAAACTAAGCTCCCTTTAATAACAAAGGTATCACTAAATACCAATGTCCCAAGGAAAAGATTTATTAAGTTGAACTTCTGATCCGGCTGGGAGAGTGAACTGGTCAACTTAAATCAAGGCCAAAACCTGCTATCTTATGGGGAGACAAAAATTATCTAGATCTTGTTTTAGCGAGTGGTAGTAAGGGCATGGCGTACAAGCGGGTATTATTAAAACTGAGTGGGGAGGCCCTGATGGGCAATCTCGGCTATGGGATCGACCCGATGGTGGTTTCCGCTATCGCCCAGGAAATCTCCGAAGTGGTTGATCAAGGCATCCAATTGGCGATCGTGGTCGGTGGGGGCAATATTTTTCGGGGGGTGAAAGCCGCCTCGGCCGGCATGGATCGGGCTACGGCCGATTATATTGGTATGATAGCAACAGTCATGAACGCTATGACCTTGCAGGATGCCCTAGAACGAGCGCAAGTACCGACTAGGGTATTAACGGCGATTGCGATGCAGGAATTAGCTGAACCCTACATCCGCCGGCGAGCAATCCGTCATCTGGAAAAAGGTCGGGTGGTGGTTTTCGGTGCGGGATCGGGTAATCCTTTCTTTACCACCGATACCACGGCAGCCCTGCGCGCTGCCGAAATCGATGCGGAAGTGGTGTTTAAAGCGACGAAAGTGGATGGAGTTTATGATTCCGATCCCTCTCACAACCCTAACGCGCGACGCTTTCAAAGTCTCACCTACGGTCATGTGCTGACCCATGATCTGCGGGTGATGGACGGAACTGCGATCGCTCTGTGCAAGGAAAATAATATTCCGATAGTTGTTTTCGATCTGTCGGTAGCAGGTAATATTGTTCGCGCTGTCAAAGGTGAACCCGTTGGAACATTGGTAGGAGGATTCTGTGAAGTTAGCTGAAGTTCAAGACCATATGCAGAAAACCATCGAATCAACCCAGAGAGGTTTTAATACGATTCGTACCGGCCGCGCAAATGCTTCTCTTTTAGATCGGATCATGGTGGAGTATTATGGCATGGAAACTCCCCTCAAGTCCCTGGCGACTATTAGCACTCCCGACGCAACCACGATCGCTATTCAACCCTTCGATCGTACCAGTATGGGGGCGATCGAAAAGGCGATTTCTCTCTCGGACGTGGGTTTAACCCCCAGTAATGACGGTCAGACCATTCGTTTGAATATCCCTCCCCTCACTAGCGATCGCCGCAAGGAATTGGTCAAATTAGCGGCGAAATTGGCCGAAGAGGGAAAGGTGGCGATCCGCAATATTCGCCGGGATGCGATCGATGCTATCCGTAAACAGGAAAAAAGTCACGAAATTTCTGAGGATGAATCCAGGGATTTACAGGATCAGGTGCAGAAATCCACCGATAAATTTATCGCCAAAATCGAGGATTTATTAACGACAAAAGAAAAAGATATCATGACGGTTTAAGTTTTTTTCTACTCAGGGATAGAACAGGCTTTTTGTCTGTTCTATTTAGGTTTTTATCTCTATTTAAAAGGTATAGAGGAGTGAGAAGGTTTGGGGATGAAGTTTTTCAGTATTGCGGCATCTCAGGTTATCGAAAATTCGGGTTTAAAACCCCCTAGTTTTATGATGGGGTAATGTGCTTTTGCTTACACTGATTTTTGATTTTTGGGAGTCATATAAGACAAGACAGTAATTCCTGGTAAAGGTCATCGAGCAAAGAATTTATAGATTAGTAAGAAAGAGTCCATTTTTCTCTAAAAATAGGAAAAACTCATCTTGCTTAAAAAAATATTCGGGAAATTATGAAAATGAAACGCTATCAACTTCTTCAAGAAAAACGAGAGAATATTATAAAAATTGCTCGAAAACATGGAGCATTTAATATTCTCATATTTGGATCAGTTGCCAGAGGAGAAGACGGTAATGACAGTGATATTGACTTTTTAGTAGAAATGGAACAAGGGCGCAACTTATTAGATAGAATTGGTTTAATTCAAGACTTAGAAGATTATTTAGGCTGTAAAGTTGATGTGGCTACTATTAACAGTTTACGAGATTGTTTTCGGGAAAGAATCATGAAAGAGGTGATTCCTTTATGAAGGATGACTTAATTTATTTAGGTGATATTTTAGACAGAATTGAACGAATCGAATCTTATACACAGGAGGGAAAAGACAGATTCTATCAATCCTTATTAATTCAAGATGCTGTGATTCGCTGTTTTGAAGTCAGGTTCTTCCGAACTTACACTGTAGAAAATTCCCCAAGCTCCCTCTCTGTCCAGCAATGCTCTAAAGTTGATAAATATCAATCTAACAAAAACTCAAAGCCCTATTGTACAAACTTTACAAGCATGAGTTGTTGATAGTTTTGCATGACAGGTTCGGTAGAGCC
>NZ_JADBUB010000070.1:0-6796 GCF_020245865.1 Microcystis sp. M169S2 | reverse complement strand
GAGGTAGTCAATTACCTAATTTTCAGGGAAAAAGTACCTGAATTTTCCCCCCGATCCCCGCAACGGCTGGCACTTTTTGAGGAAAAAAAAGTCTAAAAGTCTTATCCAACAAGGTTTTTAGATTTATTCAGCAGACCCTAAATATCAACCCTTTTGTCTAGACGTTACCCCTAACGTCTCTTTTTGTCCGGTTAATGTGAGGGAGAATTTTTTAGCAATCTTTGCCGGATGCGATCGAGATTTTCTCGACTATTGACGGGTAAATGGGGTAGGGGTAATTCTAAATTGGGCCAATTACTCAAATCATGGCAGGGACAGGATAAACCCGATTGGCCCAGCACTTCAATTGGTACGGGTATAGTACAACGAGCGCAGGGATGAAATTCCCATTGAGGGGAAAGTAAGTCTTGGATGGTTTGTTGAGTACCTTCTAGGTAACAATCGCCACTTTGAGGATCAAGCATTTTTTGCCAACAATCCTCAAACTCCGACGAATAGCGATCAGCATTGAAAATTGGCAGCGGAAATAGCATAGCTTGGTTTTTGGGACAAATAACTTTTTTTCCCAATTGAAACCAATGGGCGAGATATTTTTTAACGGCGGAGGTGTCTGACATATAGTTTGTGTGGAGGCTGCCCTGATTATTGCTCTTACCATCAATCCTAGCGTTAACTTCCGGTGTCGGACAGGTCTTAGGATGATTGATGATCGAGTTTAATAATTATTTTAGTAACTGAGCATCGGGAGCTAGATTAATCCCAATAAACTCACCATTAAAGCTTTTTGGGCGTGCATCCGATTTTCCGCTTGCTCCCAGACTTTTGATTGTACACCCTCGATCGCCCCGTCGGTAATTTCTTCGCCCCGGTGAGCAGGTAAACAATGGAGAATAATCGCGTCTTTGTCAGCGTGACTCATTAGCTGTTCATTGACTTGGTAGGGCTGAAAAACGGGAATTCGGGCATCAGCGAGGCTTTCCTGTCCCATACTCGCCCAGACATCAGTATAAACCACCTGAGAGTCTTTTACGGCGGTAACGGGATCGTCGGTAATTAAGATTTTACTACCGGTTTTCTCGCCAATAGCCCTGGCGCTGGCGACAATTTCCCCATCCGGTTGATAGTTTGCGGGGGAGGCAACTCGCACATTTAACCCCATCAAAGCACCACCCAAGAGGAGAGAATTAGCGACATTATTGCCATCCCCCACATAGGTGAGGTTAATTCCCCTTAAAGTCTGAAAAGTCTCTTGGATAGTCTGTAAATCGGCTAATATCTGGCAGGGATGTTCTAAATCCGTTAAAGCGTTGATAATCGGGATGCGCGAGTAATTGGCAAAAGCTTCTAAATCCTCTTGTTTAAAGGTGCGAACTGCGAGAATATCGAGATAGCGATCGAGTACCCGGGCTGTATCGGCTAAGGGTTCCCCGCGCCCCACTTGGGTTACACTGGGATTAAGATCGATCACCTGTCCCCCTAACTGGTACATGGCGACGGTAAAGGAAACCCGGGTCCGAGTGGAAGCTTTATAAAATAGCAATCCTAAGACTTTGTTGCAGCTAGGGTTAAGAGTGCCAGCTTTAAGCTGTGCCGATAGATTGAGTAGGGCGCTGATTTCTTCGCTACTCATGTCGGTTATTCTTAAAACATCTCGTCCTTTTAAAGTGGCTACCATTGGTTTTTCTCTCGATAAACAGGGGTCTTGATTGGGTTTTATGGCAGTTAGCGGTTAGCAAAAATCTTGAGTAAAGACCTTATTATAATCCAGTTTTTTCGCTATTAGGCAATTTTTCCCGAAAATTTTCATTTTGGGGGATGTTAGTCCAGCTAACACCCCCAAATTATCTGTTAAATTAGGTAGGTGTTAAAAATTGTCAGATTCCCCCCTTATCAAGGCGGCTCCCCCCGCCTATCGGCACCCCCCTTATCAAGGGGGGCAGGGGGGATCAAACCCAAAATCTATATTTCTACTTAACTAATTTTGCCCCACACTTAGAACAAAAATTAGACGAGGGCGGGTTTTTGTGTCCACAAATACCGCAGATAATTAAAGCTGGGTTAGCCACTTCCGTCACCGAAGAAAGAGGAATTTCTCCACCGCTATCCAACTTATAGTTATGGATTAACTGCAAAATAATTGCATCTTCCCGTTTATATTCTGTATTATCTTTTCCTCCTGTCAACTCCTCGGAACGTTGTTGTAAATATTCAATGAAAGTCCGATACAAAGCTTGTTTTTTCTCCGGAGTGGCTGCAGCCTGTAACTTAGCTGTCACCTGACTTTGAATTTTTTCCTTATCTTCGCGACAAGCTTTTACTTCTAACACCTGTACCGCATCTTCCCAACTGGTGGCAATATCGACTTTTTTTAATCCCGTTGCGGTTTTAATTTCATAGCGAATTGTTTTCTCATTAGTGACTCGATTGACTTCTGGAAAAAGCACTTTCAAAGCTCGGGCTGTCACCACCAATTGATAAATACTCGGATCTTCGGGAAAAACATCCCAGAAAGGAGGTTCCTTTTGGATATGCACGGGGATGGGTAAATCGCGATTTTCCCCCATTTGTTGGGCGCGTTTAGCGAGAATAAATTCTCCTTTCCAGTCCTGATAGGATTGCCGCAACTCTCGCATTCCCTCGAGACAGCGTAGGGAAAAACCGCCAATTTCCTGTACGAAGACAAGACGATATTTTTCCACTTCTGCCAAGGGTTTAATATCGTCTTCGTTGGTAATAAATTCCCGCAGTTTCGGAATAATTTTTTGGGCTGCTGGGTTACTGGTATTTCTTCCTCCAATCAGGGCAACATTTTGATTTAATTGGGGTGTAAAACCCGCATCTTTTCCCCGCAAAACCGCAGGATTGAGCATAATTAGGGGTCGCGATTTTTGGTAGGCAATGCGAAGATTATTGATAATATCGGCATCGTTGTTGTAAATTTTTAACAAGCGATCGCAAGCGGCTAATTCCTGCTGAATGCGACTACTAGCGGGAGCATTTTGTAGGAGTTGATTAGCTTGGTTTAGGATAACTTGTTGAAAATCTCCTTGACGAATATCGGCAATCTCGGTGATGTCAAATAAACGCATATTTTCATCAGCGCGCCGCGTTTCTTTCCAGAGGGGGCTAGATTGCTTTAAAATTTCTTCTGAGAGGGGTAAACAAAGGTTATCCATACCCGTATCGTAGGCATTTTTGTTACCAGCAATCCCCGAAGCAAATTGTTCGATAAAGTCTTGATAAAGACTATTTAATTCTTGTCTGTCAAATAATTTAATCCCATTAATTAACAAAGCATCGGCGCTATCAATCTGTTGATTAGCTTGCAGATTAAATAGATCGCGACTTTGAATTAATTTCTGACGAAAGCGATTAAAACGGCTTTCTAATTGATTAAGATGTTCCAGTAAACGATTAATAACCTCTACTCCTGCACCTCTGGTTTTTCGTTGAATATTGGCCATTAAATAGCCTTCCAATCCCGTTAAAGCTTGTTCACAATATTCTTGCATCTTATCTTTTTTCGAGATATGAAGTTTATCTTTCAGATCATTAATTTCTGCTAAGGCTGTATCGTATTCCCGTTGACGTTTACTTTCGTTTTGACTCCAAACCTGTTCTTGATCGCGACGGAATTTTTCGGCTATGTCGGTGAAGATTTGTCGTACTGAAACAATAAAACTCTCGGCAAATTTTACCCCACGATTTCGATCCTCAAGGATATTATAAAACTCCATTTCTAGAGACTTTTTACCCCGTTGAATAATTTCATCCCGGTTACTATAAATCTTTTTCAGGTAATCGCCGTGCAGCCGTTCATCGGGACTCAATTCTAGTAAATGATTACGTTTAAATTCCTCGACTCTTGGCGTTAAATAATCATTAATAAATTGCAGGATTTTTCCCTGTTCATTACCTAAAATATTAACACCCTGTTTGGTACAAGATAGCCAATTATTTTGATTGATTTCCTGACGAGTTTCGTTAATCCATTGGGAGATTATGGCAATTAAAGAGCGATCCTTGTCGGCACATAAATCCATAATTAATTCCCCTTCGCTCAAGCGCATTCTTTTGAGGATATCACCTCTTACTAACTCCAACATTTGAGCGGGTAAAATCACGGAATCATTCAGCCACCAATTAATTAAATCTTTGGCTAAACGTTCCGATAAAGAGGCACGAATTTGGGCAATAGGAATTTCAATAGTTGATAGCCCAAAACTCATAAATTGCTTAGGATAACCGCGACCTCCCGGGTCAGCTTGCGCCCAAGAACCCTTAATATTATCTCTAATGGAACGCTTATGGGGGGCAAAATCAGAGGTCATATCTAGGAAGATATTTTGGGCGATCATTTCCCGAATTTGACCGAGTTTAAAATCACCTTCGCCGTTTTTTGTCCCCACTAAATAGGTAAAATCAAAGGGGGGTAATTTACTAACCACTTCATCGACCAAACCACTGCTAAACTGTTGATGATATTCGGTTCTGTAGTCAGAAAAGTAATTCAATTCCATCAAGGCAGCGTAACCATTAGCCAAAACTCGATCGCCGACACTAATCCCCGCAAATGCTTCAGGAGTGGGAACAATTGCCGTACTCAAAGGACTACTTTCCCCGCGTAACCAATTACGAATACAGTAGCCTAGATCGATTAACATTCCGCTACCTGTACCACCGTTTAAAGACCCCGTAGTAAAGACATTAATAGCAGTATTATTAACTTTAATTCCATAGCGATCGAGCATAAAGTTTTCTTGTCCTTTTACCCGTCTCACTGCGTCCAGAAATTTTCTTTGGATCTCATGATAATTGCAAAATAAAGCAAAACGGCCACAGGCGCGAATTTGTCCCGCTCCCGCTTCCAGGGAAGTAATATTTCTCTCTAATTCCGGGGGAAACCAACTATTAATCCAGGGATATCTATCCATGTCAGATACCATCTCCTGTACCTGTTTTCCACTCACCCGGGCCCAGTGTTTTTCGTTATCTTTAAAAGCACTGCCGGCAGCTTCAGGATTACTGATTTTATAATCCTTATCCGTATCAACCACCAAAAAACTGACAATCGGAAAATTGCTCAAACTGCCATAACTTTCCTCGATTAAGCGACGCAAGCGCGATAAAATTTCGTTACCCGTGCCACCAATACCCACTAAAACCGTGGGAACCATGCTTTTTTCTTCTACTGCTGCTGGCATAATTATTTAACTCCTAAGGCCATTTCTTGACGGTTGCGAGGGACTTCGTAGGTGAGGAAATCGTAGGCTAATTTAGTGTTAGGAAAAATCGCCCGCGCTTCCTCTAACAGATTGGAAATATCCAGAGAATTGCCCGGTAGATAACGGGGACTAAAATGGGTCATTAATAACAATTTTACTTGGGCTGCCAAGGCCACCTGGGCTGCCATCGTCGAAGTGGAGTGAACACTTTCAAAAGCTAACCCGGCATCTTGATGTGCAAAAGTCGCCTCATGAATTAGCACATCTGCATCCCGTGCCAATTCGATCGAGCCTTCACAGAAAATAGTATCGGTACAATAGGCAATTTTACGGCCGATTTCCGTTTCTCCGCAGAGGGACTGACCGCGAATTTTTCTGCCATCGGGAAGGGTGACAGTTTCCCCTTTTTTCAGCTTGCCGTAAATCGGTCCGGGGGGAATACCCAAAGCGTTGGCTTTTTCCACATCAAAACGTCCAGGACGGTCTTTTTCGGCGATGCGATAACCGTGGGCGGGAATACGATGTTTTAATAGCTGACAGGAGACGGTAAATTCTTCATCTTCGTAGAGTATGCCGGGGGAAACGGGATGGACACGCACCCGATTGGCTAAATTAGTATAGGAATACTTAGCACAAGCACGCAGATAGTCCCCTAGTCCGGGGGGTCCGTAGATATCAATATCCTGAGCAGAACCGGCTAATCCGATACTGGCTAACAGTCCCATTAAACCAAAGATATGATCTCCGTGCATGTGGGTGATAAAAATGCGTCGGATTTGGGAACTTTTCAGGTCGCTACGCAGTAACTGGTGTTGAGTTCCTTCTCCACAGTCAAACAGCCATATTTCCGCCCGTTGCGGCAAACGAAGGGCGATACTAGAGACATTACGGGAACGAGTGGGAACCCCAGAACTGGTTCCTAAAAAAGTAATCTCCACAGGATAGCTGTCAGGATAGAGGATTCTTTTTCTAGTCTAGGCTGTTTTTATCGGTTTCTCGATCGAATTGCTGCTTTTCTGTATTTCTTGACTTGGAAACAGGAAATCCCCTGATTTTAACCTAACTCTGCAATAATTACTCGCAGCCAGAACTAGGTTGGCGCACGTATCACACTTTGTGTTTTTTGTCAAAAAAACTTTTTTTTTTGCAATAAAACTACACAAAAAAAAGATCATCGTTATGGGTGAAATTGACTGATTTAACCGTCTTAGTTAGGATCACCTTGTAGATGTGGCAAGGGGTTCAGTCATTGCTACCCAAAAAAGCACAGAGAAACCCATTATGAAATTCAGCAAAATCGCTGTAACCATGATAACATCGTTGTTAAATAAAAATCTTTCTCAATTAATTCTTAAGAATTTGTAAATATTGCGGAATGTTAATTTAAATATTCTCAAGTTTTTGGAGTCAATAAATAATTTTTGCTTATCTTTGTCCAAAATTGGGTTAGAAGTCAGTTATCAGTTATCAGTTATCAGTTATCAGTTATCAGTTATCAGTTATCAGTTATCAGTTATCAGTTATCAGTTATCAGTTATCAGTTATCAGTTATCAGTTATCAGTTATCAGTT
>NZ_JADBUB010000007.1:0-19544 GCF_020245865.1 Microcystis sp. M169S2 | reverse complement strand
TATTCAGAAGCTCGTCGGGTTATTTCTATGGAGCAGATATTAATGGTTCCTTAAATATTGGAAGAAAGGTAGTCGGAGAGGCCGCCTTTAGCGGGAATCCGATAGAGAGGTTCGTAGTTAACCCAGTACGGGTGAAAGCGTACAAAGCTAATTCTAGATGCAATATTTGCGTACAGAATTAGTAACTATTACTGTTCACTAACAGGGGTATTCGTGAGAGAGGAAGGGTAAGGGGGTTAATTCTCCTGTTGCCTCGCCGATTTGCACTTTTAAACCCTCTCCTCCCGCTTTTGTTTTCACATAACCCAAGCCAAAATCCTCCAGCACACTGGTGAGTAAGCCGACTTTTTGCCCTTGTAAAATAATCGGGGTATTGCTGGGGACGGGGTGGCTGAGTTTTATGCCCCAAAGTCTTTGTTTTACGCCTTTATAGGTGTTGAGGCGGGCGATAGTTTCTTGACCAATATAACAACCTTTGTCAAAGACGATCGCTCGCCACAAACCGGCCTCTAAAGGGTTATAATCTTCGGTTAATTCTCGATCGACTGCCGGTCGGCCCTGATGGATTCTCAGGTATTCCCACACCTGCTCATCTGCGGGAGTAACGCCATTTTTTATTAAATTTTCCCAGAGGGGACCGGCTTCGGCGGCGGCAACGATTAAAGTATATCCGGGCAGATCTAAGCCGGTACCGACGGCCACTCTCAGGGGGGGGTCAGAAAGGAGATAATGACTATGCTGCACCCCCGTTAAAATCTGCTCTGGAATGGCGATTTTTTGCAGGTATTGCCCGCTTTTAGCACCGATTAGGGTGACAATGGCAAAATTATCGGTTAAGTCGCTAATTTCCACTTTATCGAAGGGGAAAATATAGCGATCGATCAATTCCAGTAAAAATTGACGACGTTGGGGAGAAACGAGGATGAGGAGGGAGTCATCGCCAGAGTAAACTGTGACAAAATCGAGAGTACGACCGGTAGAGTTAAGGAAAATTGTCTCACAACCCTGACCCGGTTTCAGGCGATCGATAGCGTTACTGGTTTGATTGTGGAGAAAACGCAGTCGGTCCTGGCCTTTTAATTCTAATAAACCCCAATCGGAGCGATCGATTAAAATTGTTTGGGATGCTAAATTTTGGGGATCATTGTGGTAATCTTTCAGAAAATTAGCGGCATACTCTGCCTTGATCGTTTCTAAATCTGCTTTCATGGAGGTAAATTAGCGAATAATCGGTTAATAATGCGCTCGGTTTTCGTTTCCAAACTCTGCCAATCTAGTTCACCGGTGGGGTCGAGGAGACTGGTATCGATGGTGACGCTCTCTCCTTCATCGGTGGGATAATCGAGAAAACAGACTTGAAAACAAAGTTCCCAAATATTTACAGTAACGGAGCGATCGAGATAAGTCAAACAGAGCAGATAACTGGGATAGGGATCTTGAATTTCTGTATAGGTTCCTTTCCAGAGGGAATTTTCTAACTGTTTACGCAGATTATCCAGCACCCGAATAAATGCCGGTTGCATTAATAATTGTGCCTGTTCCCAAGCGGTAATATCTTTAAATTTTGGATTCATCTAATCAGTTATCAGTTATCAGTGATCAGTTATCAGATTTGAGGATTAAGTGGGGGGATCCCCCCTGCCCCCTTGATAAGGGGGGATCTGACAATTTTTAACACCCACCTACTTATTAAGTGAGCAGTATTAAATAGACAAAGACATACATTTCAGCCATAGAACTATTTTGTTTCACTCTTGGGGATGTCTAATGGCATTAACAGTGCTGTTTTTTCACTGGTTACTGTTTACTGGTTACTGTTTACTGGTTACTGATAACTGATAACTGTTTACTGATAACTGATAACTGATTTAGGCTGTTACTAGGGTTGCTTCCTTAGCTGCCATCATTTTCATCAGGTCTAACATCCGGCAGGAATAACCCCACTCGTTATCGTACCAAGAGACCACCTTAAAGAAATTGGCATTAAGTTGAATGCCGGCTTTAGCATCAAAGATACTGGAACGGGGGTCAGTGATAAAGTCACTCGATACCACTTCCTCATCGGTATAACCGAGGATACCTTTCATCGAACCTTCGCTGGCGGCTTTCATAGCGGCGCAGATTTCCTCGTAACTGGTGGCTTTTTCGGTTTTAAAGGTTAAATCCACCGCCGAAACGTTGGGAGTTGGCACACGGAAGGCCATACCGGTTAATTTGCCTTTTAGGGAAGGAATAACTAGGGTTACTGCTTTGGCTGCTCCCGTGGAGGAGGGGATAATATTTTGACCAGCGCCGCGACCACCGCGCCAATCTTTTTTCGATGGACCATCCACGGTGGGTTGAGTGGCGGTCATCGAGTGTACCGTGGTCATTAATCCTTCCGCTAGTCCGAAGTTATCGTTAATAACTTTGGTGATCGGGGCTAAACAATTGGTGGTACAACTAGCGTTAGAGACGATCAGATCCTTAGCGGGATCGTACTCGCTGTCGTTAACGCCCAGTACAATAGTACGAATTTTGTCGGGATCTTTGGTGGGTGCGGAGATAACCACCCGTTTAGCCCCAGCTTCTAGGTGTTTTCCTGCTCCTTCGGCGGTGGTAAATAAACCGGTGGACTCGACCACATAATCGGCCCCGGTGGCACCCCAGGGCAGTTGAGCAGGGTCTTTAATCGAGTAACAGGGGATAAACTTACCATCCACGACGATGCCATCTTCTTTCGCTTCTACCGTACCCTGAAAACGTCCGTGGGTGGAGTCGTATTTGAGCAGATAGGCAATATTATCGGGGGGGACGAGATCATTTATACCAACAAACTCGAAATCAGGATTTTGGATACCCGCCCTAAAAACGAGGCGACCGATACGACCGAATCCGTTGATGGCGACTCTTACTTTTGTCATGAAAAAAACTCCTTTGCAGCTGCGATAAGCTTAGGCACGATCAAGAAAAAACAATCCGAGAATTGATTAGCCTGTAGAGAATCACTATATATGCTAATCAGCTTTTGTTGATCGCTAGATGAAGTATAGAAAGATTTTAAGTTTCAGTGCTTCAAAAGCTCTCCTGCAAAAATAAAAAATCTTTCGTTAGGTGAGAAGACAGGAGACAGGAGACAGGAGACAGGCTTCGGCCGTGAGCTCAGCCGAACGGAGACAGGAGACAAAAGATAACTATAATATCCATAAAATCTAAGATTATGTCAAATTTATCCGATTTTTTTAGATATTTTGACCTGATAGCGGCTCTAAAACTTACTTTTGCAGGAGGTCTAAAGATAAAAAATAATAAATTTGCTATCCTAGTAGTCCTCACCACCGGCATCGAGAAGGCCTAATTAGGCTCTTCCCGACAAAAAAGTTCTCAGAGAATTTATTGCTCTATAAGTTAAGAAGACATTAATTTTCCTTTAAAAGCCATTTAAAAACCCCGCCCGACTGACATAAATTCTCCTGGCCGGATTGGCAAAATATAGCTTATTTTAATAGTTTTTTGCGCCCCAAAAGGTTAGACTCTTGATTACAGTTTTAAAACTGACCGAGGGTTAACCCTCTCGATAATCTGGAGAAATTGTCTATCAACTCTCTTAATCTCATCCTTCATAGATATTGGAGAAATATTCATGGTATCCGCACCAGAAAGACCCTTAACAGAACAAAATCCCCTTTCTCAAGATGAACTCTACAAAACCCATGCCTATTGGCGCGCTTGTAACTATTTAGCTGTAGGTATGATTTATCTGCGCGATAATCCCCTGCTTAAAGAACATCTTAAACCCGAACACGTTAAGTATCGTTTACTTGGTCACTGGGGAGCAAGTCCGGCCTTAAGTTTTACCTACGTTCACCTCAACCGTTTAATCAAAAAATATGACCTCGATGTGATTTTTATGGCAGGTCCTGGCCATGGAGCGCCGGGGGTACTCGGTCCGGTTTATCTAGAAGGAACCTATTCGGAAATTTACCCCGATAAAAGTGAAGACGAGGAAGGATTACAAAAATTCTTTAAACAATTTTCTTTTCCCGGTCACATCGGCAGTCACGTCACCCCCGAAACCCCCGGTTCTATTCATGAGGGCGGCGAACTGGGTTATAGTGTTTCCCATGCCTACGGTTCTGTTTTTGACAATCCCGACCTCATTACGGCCGTGGTGGTGGGTGATGGGGAAGCTGAAACCGGTCCCCTTGCCACCGCATGGCACTCGAATAAATTCCTTAACCCGATTCGCGATGGTGCGGTACTGCCAATTTTAAACTTAAACGGTTATAAAATCGCTAATCCCACCATTCTCTCCCGTATTTCGACGCACGAGTTAGAAAGTCTCTTTGTCGGTTACGGTTACACTCCCTACATCGTCGAATGTAAGGAAGATGAAGACCTCATGCACTGCCATCAAAAAATGGCCGCTACCCTAGAACACTGTATCAATCAGATTCGCTCCTATCAACAGGAAGCTCGCAGCACGGGTATTGCTAAACGTTACCCCTGGCCGATGATTATCCTCCGGTCTCCCAAGGGTTGGACAGGTCCGAAAAAGGTTGATGGTCATAAAGTAGAAGGATTCTGGCGCGCTCACCAAGTCCCCATGGGGGCCATGCAGGAAAACCCCGAACACTTGAGAAAATTAGAGGAGTGGATGAAAAGCTATAACCCGGAGGAATTATTTGACTATACCACGGGTAAATTTAAGCCGGAATTTAAAGAACTCGCTCCTAGGGGTCATCGTCGCATGAGTGCTAATCCGCACGCTAACGGCGGATTGCTGCGGAAAGACCTAAAAATGCCCGATTTTCGTCAGTATGCCGTAGATGTCACCCACCCGGGCCAAGTGGAAGCAGAAAACACGGGAGTGATGGGGGTATTTTTGCGGGATGTAATGCGAAATAATATGACTAATTTTCGCGTTTTTGGTCCCGATGAAACTGCTTCTAATCGTTTAGCGGCTCTCTATGAAGTGACTAAAAAAGCTTGGTTAGCTGATACCTATCCAGAGGATTTAGATGGTAGTCAATTATCTGCCGATGGTCGGGTGATGGAGATGCTGAGTGAACATACTTTAGTCGGTTGGTTAGAGGGTTATTTATTATCCGGTCGTCACGGTTTATTTCACTCCTACGAGGCTTTTGCTCATGTTATTGATTCCATGTTCAACCAACACGCTAAATGGCTCGATATCTGCAAAAATCATGTGCCTTGGCGCGCTTCTGTTTCCTCTTGGAATCTGTTATTATCCTCGGTGGTTTGGCGGCAGGATCACAATGGTTTTAGTCACCAAGACCCCGGTTTTATCGATTTAGTAACCAATAAAAGTGCCGACGTGGTGCGGGTTTATCTTCCCCCCGATGGGAATTGTTTATTAAGTGTGGCTAATCACTGTCTCAAGAGCAAGGATTACACTAATATTATCGTTGCTGATAAACAGAAACACCTGCAATACTTGACTATCGAGGAAGCAATTAAACACTGCACCAAAGGTATCGGTATTTGGGATTGGGCAAGTAACGATGATGATGGAACTAATCCCGATGAACCAGATGTAATTATGGCTTGCTGTGGGGATATTATCACTAAAGAATCTTTAGCAGCAACGGCAATTCTGCGGGAGGAATTCCCTTACTTAAAAGTTCGCTTTATCAACGTGGTTGATCTGTTTAAATTACAGTCTGAAAGTGAACACCCCCACGGTTTATCGGAACGGGATTTTGATAGTTTATTTACCCCTGATAAGCCAATTATTTTTAATTTCCACGGTTATCCTTGGCTGATTCATAAACTTACCTACCGTCGCAGTAATCAGGAACGTATTCATGTGCGCGGTTACAAAGAAGAAGGGAATATTAATACTCCCCTAGAATTAGCGATTCGTAACCAAGTTGATCGTTTTCATTTAGTAATAGATGTGATTGATCGCGTGCCGAAATTAGGTTCTGCTGCCGGTCATGTGAAAGAACGGATGAAAAATGCTATTATCGATAATCTCGATTATGCTTTTACCAATGGCATCGATAAGGACGAGATTACTAACTGGAAATGGCCCTATTAATTAGGCTAGAAAGTGGTTTAGGTGATGATAATTTATTAGTTTATCGATAAATTTCATCTTCCTATTCCACCTAAATAAAATATTCTTGATTTTCTACAGGGTGAGAGTATCTCAAAAGCTGTTGACAATTGGACAATCAGGTGAAAGATTTTGAGAGAATCTTCGTTCAAAACCTTGCGTCTTCATCGGCCCGCGTCCTGTAGGGGCGAAGCATTCGGACAATAACCTATCGGTGAAAAGGTAGATTTTCTATCCGAATGCTTCGCCCGTACTTATTCAGCAAACCCTAATTAGATTTAATTTACTGATCCAATTAAAATCATCAATATTGCGAGTTACAATTGTTAAATTATAAACGAAAGCTGTTCCCGCAATAATGGCATCTCCTAAGGACATCTTTCTGATTTGTTTTAAAGTTACTGCTTGGTTAATTACAGGTTGAGAGATGGGTAAAATTTGAGAAGCATTAAAAAATTCTTCAAAATAGACTTTATCCTGATGAGTTAACCGATGGTAGCCTAAAACTTCCAGATAGGATAAAGCAGATACATAAGGAGAATTTTCTGCAATAAACTCCCGGAGAAACTCATTTTCCAATTGAGCGGCATAGATAATAATATTACTATCTAATAACATGATTTAATCCCGATCAGGAAGAGAGCGATCGCACCGATTTTGTTGTTGCCACTGTTGGGTATCAACATCAGTAAAAGTATTATTATTAGCAATTTTTTTCAAAGCATTGGCCATTTTTTGACCGTTAGATCGATTTTCACCAATAATATTTTCTTCTAGTAAGGTAATATAAACATTAACAGGATATTCGGAGTTGATTTCAGGGGTTTCATCAAGCCATTGAAGGGTATTATTTTTCAAAATTGCTTTAAAGGTTTTTACCATAGTTTTCTCCGCCGTTAAATGATACAGGATAAATGATTCAGACTAGCCCTAACCCAATTTTAACACAAGACCAACCCAACAAACTCCCCTGAACTCAATATTTTAAATTAACGTCTTTGGATCATTTCATAATCAAAAGTTCATTACCAGAGCGAAAAATTACGCAAAATGGTGATAGTCACTTTACCTGTTTTTAAGGCAGGCTAATTTATCGACGATGACTGGGTGAAAATTAATCATTAAATCAATTTATAACAAGCAATCGAGGGTTTTACTCTTGTGTTAATGTAACTTAAAAAACTAGCTTTAGCTTTATTTTAGCTCTTGGAAATAAAATTAAGATAAAGTGTACTAGAATAGATAATTTCTTCGTTTGAAAAAACGCATTCAATCATCTATTTTAATAAATGTTCTATTTCTTCATCTGTAAAACCAAATTGTCTAAAAATTCGTAAAACATAAGCAGGGGACATTTCTTTTGCACCTATATCGATAGGAACGATTCGACGTTGATTATACAATACTCTACAATATAAACGATGATCACCTTTTCCTTCTCGATAAAATTGACAGCCTCCTTTTTCAAGAATTTTGATTAGTGCTTTGGGTTTAAGAGAAGGAATATTTTTAGGCATAAACTTTTCTGAGTTCGTAAGTTTCGGGAGTTTCAGAATCTCCCACAGTTAAAAATTCATGAAGTTCGTCTATAGGAATAGGACTGGTATATATATTGGCTTGATCACGATAAATCTCCCAAAAAGATTCAATCGCTTCTTTTAGTTTCTCAATAGCTTTTTCCTGAGTTTCTCCTTGTCCAACTAATCCATTTTCAAGACATAATGAAACCCAATAGTCTGCACTTTTTCTCAGAATAACGGTATAAAAGTTCATGGTGATTGTTCCGTTGAAATTTTAATCGGGGATTAGAATTTACTCCAGTTTAATTTTAACACAAGACCAACCCAACAAACTGCCTTGCCTCAATCTTTTAAATTAACGTCTTTGGATCATTTCATCAATAGACAATAAATAAGGCGCATTATAATTTGTTAATGCACCCGATCAGAAAAGCGATCACTTAGGATAATATATGATTATGCAATTACTAAAACTGACTCGGTAGAATTATCGCTAAATCTCTTAATAGCTTGTTTATGTTTTAAAATAAGACTGATTAGATGATAAGTGGTACAATTTCCAATCCTCAACCAGATGAACTTTGGAGGTTGGCCATACAACAAACTCCGTTGATAAAAATCAGCATCTTTCGAGACAATTATAAATCCATTGATACGCGCATATTCCCAAATCCTTTGATCGGGAAACCCTTTTAGGCTACAATCTCTAACATGAGCGCTATCGGGAAAATGTGATACCAGTAACAGAGGTAGTTTAGGTGATAAGTTTTCGTCAAATAGCAGTTTCATAGGGAATAACCATTAAACGACGATCCCGCTCGGCGGCAAATGCAAAACAGGCTTGTATATCTTCTAAGGTAAGATCGGGGAAATCATCTAATATTTCTTCAATAGTCATCCCTCCTCCTAGATAATCAAAAATATCTGCTACTGCAATACGAGTATTGACAATGCAAGGTTTGCCACTGCGAATGTCTGGGTTAATCACAATCCGATCTCGATATTTAGCTGCAAAAGACATAGTAATAATTGTTGTTGACTAATGATTATTATAGCTTAATGTTAATTGTACTTTAAGCTTGATAAATCTTAAAACCAAAGCCCTCGACTTTTAGGTTTCAAAAATTCTATTATCAATAAGCTGCATTACACTACCTTAATCCACTCTAAAAGAGCGGCGATCGCACTGATGTTGCCTTACTGGGAAAAAATGGTATAATAACAAGGATTGATTGATCTTATTGGCAAGTAATTATGTCATCTTTAGTTATCTCACAACATATTGAAATCACTTCTGGTATCTGTGGCGGAAAACCTCGTATTGCTGGACATCGAATTAAAGTTCAAGATATTGTAATTTGGCATGAAAGAATGGGAATGTCACCAGATGAAATTATTTATCACCATCCTACTATTACCCTAGCAGATGTTTATGCGGCCTTGACCTATTACCATGACAATCGAGAAGAAATTAGACGACAAATTGAAGCAGGAGAAACTTTTGCTAAACAACTACAAGGAAACAAACCATCTTTAATTGAGAAAATATTACAGGGTGAAAATGCCAGTCAAGATTAAATTTCATCTGGATGAAAGTGTTAGTAATGCTATTGCAAACGGCTTGAGAATGCGGGGAGTTGATGTCACAACATCCCCAGAAGAGGGTCTAATTGGTGCATCTGATGAAAGACAACTAGCTTATGCTTTGTCCCAACAACGAGTCATTTTTACTTTTGATGATGATTTTCTTAGTTTGGCCTCTACAGGTATTGAACATTGTGGCATTATTTACACTCGCCAACAACGTCAGCCAATTGGAAAAATTATCAGTGATTTAGTCTTAATTTGGGAATGTTTAGAACCTCAATATATGTATAAAAAGATTGAGTTTTTGTAAAGATTAGACACAATAATAAATAAGGCGCATTATGCTTTGTTAATGCAGCCGACAAAATAAGCGTGCTGCTACGCAGTGCCTTCAGTATCACACTCAGTCTCCAAAAATGCTCTCAAATATCTCACGCTTGACTCTAAAGTTAATTTCTCTAAGTCTTTGATAAAAACTCTCCAAATTTTCAATTTCTATCTTTCCTTCTTTGAGAAGTTTACGAATAATCGCTAAAGTTCCTTTAACATTTAAGCCTAAGCGTAGTGCTTCTTTTCTTGCTGCAAAGTCATCAAGGATGATATAATCAGTTTGTAATTCTATTCCTAAAGTAATGGCATCAGATTCACCTTTCCCTAAACGTTCATTTAAACTATTTGCTAGAGAGATTAATTTAATATTTAGGATAATTAATTTCTGTTGATTGATCAGCTTATTAAGAGTCTCTGAAGATTGATCTTGTTTGGCATTAATTTCTTGTTGTACGGTTGCAGGCAAATAAAAATTATCATTAGAATCTAGGGATTTTTCTAAAAATCCTAACTGAGACAAAAAGATTAAAGGGGAAGAATTGAAAACAATTTTCATAGAGATTACCATTTTTTTTCTCTATCTATGTCTTCTGTAGTAAGATAAGAAAAATCGATTCCCATTAATTCTAAAATTTTCAAGAACATTTCTGTATCCATTTCCATGATTTCTGCGGCTTTATGAAGACTGATGATGCGAGAAACTAAAGCACCCACCACAAAAATAAATTGTTCTTTTTGTTCAATATTATCAAATAATTGTATTTCGGCGGCAATTTCTTGAAAAGTAATCGAAGTATTCATTGTCTTGCTAAGTTTCATCAATTAAGACATATCTAACTTAATTTTAACGCAAAATCAACCCAACAAACTGCCCTTATCTCAATCTTTTAAATTATAGACAACAAATAAGGCGCATTATACTCTGTTAATGCACCCGATAAAAAAGCGATCGCACTAATAAAGATATTCCTCTTTATCAGTTTCAATGACACAATTAGAAGTAGGATAAGCAACACAAAGCAATACATAACCATCGTCTATTTGATCATCATCTAAGAAAGATTGATCTGATTGATCTACACTACCAGAAACTAACCTACCAGATCGGCGCTCGCACTTATTTATGCAAGTGAGTAATTATACTTATGCCGAAAACTGTTTTCTAGCAAGGCTTTCAAAATAGCTTGACATAAAAACCTGATTTAGGGGTTACAAAGGTGAGATGCTCCCCATTTGCGTTCGAGCTAGATGATTTGCCGTTTAGACAAATAAGTTTTGTACTACAAAATTTGCTGAAGTCAATGCTAAACCTCGACTGAGTGTAGCAAATTGTGTTTGAGCAATACTTCCTGATCCGTCTGGATCGAAGAATAGCGCACCAGTAGAACTATTATAAATAAAACGTTGAGAGGAAGTATTTGCCATACTACCAATTCTAAACAAACTACTAGAAATTGAACCAAGAGATAATCCGAAGTTAACATTACGAACAGAGATTTTGTCATCAAAGACAGAAAAATCAGTAATTTGATCAATTCCATCACTGAGAGATGAAAAGTAAAAACTATCACGTCCAATCCCACCAGTTAATGTATCCGGTCCTGTTCCTCCAACCAGTAAGTCATTGCCTGATCCTCCATTCAGATAATCATTACCAGTGCCTCCATACAGACTGTCATTTCCATCGTCTCCATATAATCTGTCATTACCATCGCCGCCTCGAACATCATCATTACCCGAGCCTCCATAAATTTCGTCATTGCCTCCATTACCGACAAGATAATCATCACCGCCGTATCCAAAGATGTAATCATCATCTGAATAACCAGCAAGAAAATTGTTCAAATTGTTGCCAAAAAGAAAAGCCATTTTTAATTCCTCAAAAATTTAGTAGATTTGTTGCATTTGACTAGAACTTGAAATAAAGACATCCGTCTATATTCCACTGCTAATTGCGTAAGTTAGAGCGATCGCCGATCTTGCAGGTTGGGTTAAGGATCATGACGATTTTTGCCTTAGCTTCTGATTTTTTAGAATCGAGCGCATATTTGTCTGAAACGAACTTCGTCATAAAATACCTACGTTAAACTGAAACATAAGCAATAATACTTAGAACTAGCGTCGCTGAGTTAGATATGGTTAGTTTTAGGTCTGTTTTGCTTAACTACATTCCATCATGTCAAACGCTTTCAAAAAGTGACAACCCCTAAACATCGGATTTTATCGGGAGTTTTGTCGGGTAAATTTTTCTGAAAATTGGAAAAAGTGGGATTTAGTTGGGCTATAATACCCAAAAGTCTTTTGCTGTGTCGATTGTATGAATATCACGGAAGTCTTACAACTGATTGACGAACGCCTTATTGAGCGAGATAAAAAGCCGCTAAATACTATCCAGAAGGCTATTTTTGAAGGGAGTTGGCAAGGACAGAGTTATCAAGAAATAGGTAACGAATATCACCGCAGTGAGAGTCATATTAGAGAGGAAGGTGCTAAATTATGGAAGCTTTTATCAGAGGTTTTAGAAAAAGATATAAAAAAATCTACTTCCCGTTCTGTCTTAGAAAGAGTTTACATTAAATCTTCAGAAAATTCTTGTGTAATTTATAATGTCAATAGTAATCATAACCAATTCTGTCCTACAGAAAATACAAGATTGTATAACGAAAATGACTTAAATAGTAATAATAACTCTCAATCTGAATCAATCTATCATGATCTAACCCTTGCTCCCCAAATTATTGATTTTTACGATCGAGAAAATGAACTGGCAACAATCTCGAACTGGGTGTTTAAGCAAAATACTCGCTTAATTGCTGTTTTGGGATTATGGGGAATAGGAAAAACCACCCTAGTTAAAAGATTTATTGATCTCAATTTAGAACAATTTGAAGTGGTGATTTGGAAAAGTTTAAAATTTCCTAAGTCTTTAGATTTATGGCTAAATGATTTATTGAATACTTGCCAAAAAGAACCGAAAGAAAGCACCGATAATAAAATCCAGCAATTGTTAGAAGTTCTAAGCAATCATAAATGTTTAATCGTCTTAGATGATTTTCAAAATCTTTTTGCTGTTGGTCAAATGGCGGGTAATTATCAACCTGAATATAGTAGTTATCAACATTTTTTAAAACTGATTGCAGAAATCCAACACCAGAGCCATTTTATTCTCATTAGTCAAGAAAAATCGGCGGAAATGAACTATCTTAATCAAGAAAATTCTCCTATTCAATGCTTAGAATTATCAGGATTTGAAGCGATTGATTTTCTTGAAAATAAAGGTTTACAAGATGGGGAAAGATGGTTAGAATTAATTCAATTATACGAAGGTAATCCTTTTTATTTAACCGATATTGCCGTTTTGATTAAAGATGTTTTTGATGGCAAGGTTAACGATTTCTTGGCAGAAAATAGCTTAGTTATTACAAAAAAAATGCAGTCTCATTTAAAACAAATTTTTGGTCGCTGTTCTCCCCTTGCCCAACAAATCGCCTTAGAATTAAGTAAAGTTGATCAACCTTTATCTAGAGAGGAGTTAAAAAATAACCTAGATTTATCTGCTAGTGATTTAATCAATGGTTTACAATCCTTGCAACAACGTTATTTAATTCAAAGGGAGCAAAACCGATTTCAATTATCATCTATTTTTAAAGCGTATATCAAAAGTGATTGATTGTAATATTTCTTAGAGGAGATCGAGTCTGAAAAAGAACCCTTCCAACCTCTTAAACTGATTGGTAACAATTAGAGGCAATCAGCGATATTGATAGCGATGTGTGAGATTATTCTTGAGATAATAAATGGCTGGTTATAATTAAATTAAAAATGGATTTTAGGTTTGATCCCCCCTGCCCCCCTTGATAAGGGGGGTGCCGGTAGGCGGGGGGATCTCCCTTAATAAGGGGGGTTTGATCCCCCCTGCCCCCCTTGATAAGGGGGGTGCCGGTAGGCGGGGGGATCTCCCTTGATAAGGGGGGTGCCGATCCCCCCTGCCCCTCTTGATAAGGGGGGTGCCGGTAGGCGGGGGGATCTCCCTTGATAAGGGGGGCATCTGATAATTTTTAACGCCTACCTACTTATAAAGTCGATGTCTGATAACTGATAATTGATCGCTGAATTTAACTTCTTAAAGAAACTTGGAACTGTTTAACTAAAGCTTCTCGCACTTTTGTCATTAAGGGTTCCACCTCTTCATCGGTTAAAGTTCGATCGCTGGCACGATAGACTAAACTAAAGGCCAAACTACAATGATTTTCTGGTACATTCTGCCCCTGATAGCGATCAAATAATTCGACTTTTTCTAAAAGAGTTCCCCCAGCATTTTTGATAGTTTTTGTCAATCTATCTACGGGTATATCTGTGGAAACAAAGAAGGCGATATCTCGCGCCGCCCCCGGATAGGTAGAATAGACCTGTAAACGCGGGGTAATTTTGGCACTATCGCTAAGAGTTGCTAACAGGATCGGGAACTGGATTTCAAAGGCATAAACTGCCTCAATTAATCCCTTTTGCTGACGCAATTGCGGGTGTAGTTGACCAAAAATTCCTAGTCGTTGTTTACCAATCCATAAAGATGCTGTTCGTCCGGGATGAAAACGCGCATCTTCGGCATCTTTTTCGTAGCTTACTGTCAGCGAAAGGCGATCGAATACTGCTTCTAAAATGCCTTTTGCTTCATACCAAGTCATGGCCACCTCTTTACCCGATCGCAGCCAACGTCCGGCCGGGAAGAAATCACCGCCAAAAATACCGGCAATTGCATCGTATTCGTTGATATTATCCGATTCTAAGCGGAAAACTCGCCCGATCTCGAAGCCATTTAAGGAACCGTTACCCTGAGACTGATTATACTCAAACGCTTCGATTAAACCGTCTAGGAGATTAGTCCGCAAAGCAGAATACTCGACAAAAAGGGGATTAGCGAGGACAACTTCCGCTAATTCTGGTTTAACTAGGGAATATTGGACTAATTCCGTCAAACCGACTGCGCGAAAAGCTTCCCGCAGCCGACGCTGTATAGTTTCCTCAAAGGATAATCCTCCGGCTGCGGTTTTTGCCGGCAAAGTATCGACAAAGCGATCATATCCGTACAGTCGCGCTACTTCTTCAATTAAGTCAATTTCTCGTTCTAAATCCCGATAACGGTAGTCTGGCACTGTCACAGTCCACAGAACAGGATTTTTCGAGGTTAACTGCAATTCACAGCCTAAATTGCCTAAAATCCGTTCCACATCTTCGGCGAGAATTTCACCGATCGCACCGTTATCTAGGGTAACTTGACCCAGTAGTTGCTGCAAACGTTCTAAACGCAATTCGATCGAACCACTGGACTGATCGGCGCGATAATCAGCTTTAACCTGACTGCTGACAGTTCCCCCAGCTAACTCTAGAATCAAATCGATCGCCCTTTGACAAGCATATTCCAAAGCGGCGGGATTAACACCGCGTTCATAGCGTCCAGAAGATTCGCTGCGTAAACCCTGCGCTTTTGAGGAACGACGGATAGCGATCGGATCGAATAAAGCCGACTCTAGCACAAGATTAACGGTTTCCTCGTTAACTTCCGTATCTTGACCTCCCATCACCCCCGCTAAAGCTACCGGCTTATTATTGGCAGTAATTAATAAATTAAGCTCTTTTAAGCTTCTTTCCTGACCATCAAGAGTAATAATTTTTTCCCCTTCCTCGGCAAAACGGACCCCAATAGTAACGGATTTACCTCCGGCAAAACTTTGTAAACGATCGCGATCGAAAGCGTGTAAGGGTTGTCCCCACTCCAAAAGTACATAATTAGTAATATCGACCACATTATTGATCGATCGCAGTCCGGCTGCCTGTAAACGCTGTTGCAACCATAGCGGAGATGGGCCAATTTTTACCCCCTCGATCACCGTACCAATATAAGCAGGACAGGCTGTATTTTCTGATATTTCCAGCGTTAAATCTTTTTTAGGGGAAAATTCACCTAATTTCACTTTTGGTAGGCTTAATTCTCCTCCTGTCAAAGCCGCCACTTCTCGCGCAACTCCGATCATACTCAAAGCATCGGCACGGTTAGCGGTGGGAGAAATATCTAAAATCACCTCATCGAGTCCTAAAAGGGGACGAACATCTGTACCTAAAGGGAGATTTTCCTGACTAAAAATGTGGATTCCTTCAGAATCCTTAGTTAATCCTAATTCTGCGAGGGAACAGATCATCCCTTCCGATTTTACCCCGCGCAATTTAGCCGGTTTAATCGTTAAATTGATTTTTGGTAAATGAGTTCCCAAAGTAGCCACAGGAACTAGAATATCAGCCCTAGCATTGGGCGCACCACAGACAATTGTACTAGGGTTTTCCTGACCGATATCCACCTGACAGACACTTAATTTATCCGCATTGGGATGGGGTTGGCGATCGATAATTTTACCAATAACCACACCCTTTGCCCATTCTCGGCGATCCTCGATCTCTTCCACTTCTATTCCCGCAATTGTCAATAATTCGGCTAATTCTTGGGGAGATTGGGCTATTTTGACTAATTCTCGTAACCAGTTGATCGAAATCCGCATCGTTAATTCTTGCTTGCCGTTGGTTCTTAACTATTGTAAACCGTGGGTAGTCAATGATTTAGAGATTAGGGCCGATCGGCTGTTAAAATATTAGGGGCAAGATGGAAGGCCTGTGTAAATAACCGCTCATTTTCCTTGGCCAAGGGTGATATTATCTTTGAACAGATTACCGATAATTTGGGGAGATAATCAGTAGTTAGCTATCTATATCAAAAAGGATTATTGATGCCACACGATCAAATAGAAAACCTACTCAAGGGAATTTTGAGACAATACCAAAGTTCTTTTAGTGACAAAATCTATGGAGAAGAAAATGATGATTATGATTCGCTTATGAGGGTATTTGGAATTACTCCTAGTTTAAAAAGGGAAAATCGCCAGTATTGGGGCAGGGAACTAGGAATGTGTTGGCAACGTCTGGTGACAGAAGTTTTTAAGGCTAATTGTTTAGATTATCAACCGGCTTTAAAGATTGCAGATGATCAACCTTGTGACTGCATTTTAGGTAGAGATGCCATTGATACTAAATATAGAATTGGTTCGGGAGATTCTGGTACACTTAAAAAGTTTAAACAGTATGGAAAACTATTACAGGAAAGAGGACTTAGACCTATTTTACTGATTGTGCGAGAGGATAACTTACCAGCAGCGATTAAAGCTTGTCATCTGAGTGGCTGGACTGTTTTGCAGAGCCAACAAAGTTTTGATTATATACTTGAGCGCAGTGGGTTCGATTTGCTGAAAGCTTTTGATAAATTTTCTGAAACACAGGAGTTTTATATTGCCCGATGAATATCTCAAAAAGATGGCAACTTCTGCACGGTGATTGTAGAGAACTTCTCACTTTACTAGAAGAATCTAGTATATCTTGTGTGATCACAGATCCACCCTATAATTATGAGTTCATTGGCAGAAATTGGGATCATGATGAAATCCAAAGACGCAGAGAACGCATTCAAAACAGTTCCACACTGGTAAAAAATATTCCCTATGGAAGTGGGTTAGCTGGTGGGGTTCGCAATGAGCGTTGGTATCAACGCAATCGCGAAAATGTGGTCAATTATATTGAATGGGCAACAGATTGGTCAAAGGAACTAATGCGTGTTTGTAAAAGGGGGGCTGTTGTCGCTGTTTTTAGTAGCACAAGAACACTAGCTCATATTCAGATTGCTCTTGAAAATGCCGGTTTTTATGCTAGAGATGTGCTGGTTTATAGACGACATTCAGGCATTCCCAAAGGATTAAATATTGAGAAAAAACTTGACAAAATTGGTGACACTAATGCTCAACAATGGCAAGGTTGGCATACTTGCTTGAGAAATGAATGGGAAGCTATAGTTATTGTGCAGAAGCCTCTAAAAAACAATTATATTGAAACTATACAAATGACTGGATTAGGTCCCTTCAAAGCTATACTAAGTGACGGCTCTTTTCAATCCAATATTTTAGAGGGCTTTTCTAAAGGACGGGATGAAAATTTTGATGAGCATTGTACGATTAAACCTTTATCATTGATTAGAAAACTGCTCGAGTTATTTCTACCACAGGATAACAGTCATATAGTTCTCGATCCTTTTGCCGGAACGGGTACAACTTTAATTGCCGCTCTAGAATTAGGTTATCAGACTATTGGTATTGAAATTGAAGATCAGTATATTGATATCATTCAACAACGTTTGGGGGAATATTTTGGCAAGATCGGACAAGAATTTGAGGTATTTGATTAGTCAATCAAAAAGTTAACAATAACAACCGCTAGGGTAGAAAATCGGCTCGACAATAAATCCCTCGGAGAATTAAGGAGAGTTAGTCAAGCTTTCGATCAGAACATCATTCTTAATAACTCTTATCTTAAAGTACACACAGACAGAACACTTCTGGGAAAATTATCCCCATCTCCCCTAAAAACAAGCTATCCTAAAGATTGCCATACCGTTGCGATTCTATCCGTGCCTTACTATTCCCAATATCCCGACGCTTTCACTCCCAGTTATCTGAGCGAACTACAAGGACAGATTCTCGCTTGTCCCCACTTCACAGTTAACAATTTAAATCGAGATTTCGTTAAAACCAAAGGCTTTTCTATCGCTTTTCGACGCACACAAATCAGCGAAGTCGAACGAATGTTTCCCTATTTTAAACCCTATCTCGATCGCAGTTTACAAGCTGACTGCAACGCTTTTTATCTTAACCCCTTACTCCTACAAACCGGTTCACGCGTCGATCCCCATATCGATCGCTCCCTGCGCTCCTATTGTAAAACAATCGATCCCCCGCTCCTAGTTAGCGTCCTTTATGTGCAGGTTCCTAAAGATATTCAAGGGGGGGAACTGGTACTAGCAACAGGCAATCGTTCCGTGGCCCAGATTCGTCCTTGTACTAACACCCTGATCCTCTTTCAAGGAGATCTCACCCATTCAGTTAATCCCGTTAGCTGTTCTGGTATTCGTCTGAGTCTTGTCTGCGAACAATATCGTTTAGATGCCGAAGAATTGCGAGATATTCCCGAAATGCAGATAGAATCGCGAACCATAAAACCAGAAAAGAAAAAAAAGAAAGATCGGGTCGTTGCCCTACAATAAAAGGGCATTTTTGTAAAGATATTCTAGATGGTGATGCGCGAACCGATCGTCGAATTAAGGGGAGTGACCAAAGCTTTCGGCAAGAAAGTAATCTTAAATAACGTCGATCTGAAAGTGTACGAAGGGGAAGCGATCGGCGTGATCGGTCCATCCGGGACGGGAAAATCGACCATTTTACGCTTAGTCGCCGGATTACTGGCCCCCGATCGGGGAGAAGTGTACATCTACGGCACAAAACGGCAGAGAACCGTAGAACAGGGGGAAGATCCCCTCGGTGTTGGTCTAGTTTTCCAGCAATCGGCCCTTTTTGACTCCCTCACCGTCGGGGAAAATGTCGGTTTTGCTCTCTATCGCCACTCAAAGCTAAAACGAGCCGAAATTCGCGATTTAGTGGAAGAAAAACTCGATTTAGTGGGTATGTCTGGTTCCTACGACCTCTATCCAGCTGAAATATCCGGAGGGATGCGAAAACGGGTCAGTTTAGCCAGAGCAATTATCAGCGATCCCTCGATCGCCGCCGATCGATCGAACATTCTCCTTTACGATGAACCCACTGCCGGACTGGATCCCGTCGCTTCTACCCGCATCCAGACGGTAATTATGGAACTTCTCAAAGTAAAAAAAGCCTGTGGGGCCCATCTCATTGTCACCCACGTCCACAGCACCATCGAAAATACCACCGATCGCATCGTTTTTCTCTATAAAGGTCAATTTCAATGGGTTGGACCGACTCAAGAGGCTTATCACTCCGAAATCCCCGTACTCAAGCAATTTTTTACCGGCAGTATCGATGGACCAATTCAGTGATCAGTCAATTGAGGGAAGTGGGGTGATGGGATGTGGGGTGTGGGGTGTGGGGTGTGGGGTGTGGGGTGATGGGATGTGGGGTGTGGGGTGTGGGGTGTGGGGTGTG